>JANMGS010000587.1:0-11936 GCA_031374745.1 Ferruginibacter sp.
CCTGTTTCAGTAGCTTGTTTGATACCATCGTTGTTTTGATCGTACCAAACTGCATTACCCAAGTTTAAATTAGCTTGATAGAAACCAGCATCAACCGTATTGTTTACTTGACCTGCAGTAAGAACAATTCCTGATACAACACCGCTTACTGGATCACTATCAACTGCATCGTTTGCTCCTACATTACTAGCCGTTGGCGTAAAGCCTGCTGGTGTAGTAAATGCTACGCTGTAAGTACCTGGAGCCAAATTAGTAAAGCTATAGATACCGCTTGCATTGGTAGTTGTAGTTGCTGTTGTTCCGTTAGGGTAAGTCAAGGTTACAGTTGCATTAGCAATTCCTAATTCACCTGCATCTTGAATACCATTACCATTTGTATCATTGAATACGAAGTCACCAATTGAAGCGGTTTGATAAAAACCAAAGTCATAAGTATTATTAATATCAGTGTTAGTAGCACCAGTTCCATTTGGTTCAGTGCCACCCGCAAGTGTTAAAGACAATCCTCTTACTTCTGTACCAATATTGTTTATACCATTGTTATCATTATCAACATTATTATCAGGATCACCTCCATTGATTGTACTCTTTGCAAAACCAGCCGGCGTAACTACACCGATTATATAATTGCCTGGAACCAAATTACAGAAAGAGTAAGCACCAGTTGCAACAGTAGTTGTGGTTGCAAATGCAGCAGCATCTGCAATATTATCGTTATTTGCATCTTGATAAATATTTACAGTTGCTCCGCTAATACCAACTTCTGCTGCATCTTTAATTCCATTATTGTTTGCATCATTCCATACCAAGTTACCTATACACAAAGTAGTAGGGCAGAAACCAGCATCAATTGTTTGATTGCTTTGTCCAGCTGCTAAAACTACTGTTACCGACCCTGTTCCATCTACATCACTATCAATTGCGTCGTTCGCACCCACATTTGCAGGAGATACTCCAAAGCCAGGTACTGCTAAAAATTTAACGGTGTAAGTTCCTGCAGCTAGACCTGTAAATTGGTAAAATCCAACACCATTTGTAGTTGTGGTTGCTATAACTGTTCCAGCAGAATTCAATAATTGAACTTGTACACCACTTAATCCAGGTTCAGTTGCTTCTTGTAAGCCATTACCATTTCCATCATTCCATACAAAATCGCCAATTGAACCTGTAGCAGGGGCAGTTAAAGTTACACACCAACGATCTGTTTTAGTCCAGCTACCAGTTCCACCAAATGCAACCCTCGTAGTTGTTGTGCCCGTTGGAACGGTTGCAGTGAAAGTATATAATTGTGGCCCAGCAGGAGCATTAGCTAATACCTTATCTACTTGAACATAAACGGATGTGCCCAAAACAACATTACTTGCGTTTAAAAATTCTACTGCCACAAAATTATTAAAGCTATTATCATGTACACCTGCATAAACAGATACATTAACCACAGTGCCTGTTGCTAAATTCGTACCTATGTTTTGCCAAGCTTTACTTGTTGCAGATGTATTATCCAAATCACCAGAAAAAGATCCACAAGCTACGGCTCCATTTCCTTGTGATAAGGTACCTCCAGAAAAACTCCAATTGCTGATGCCAGATTCGAATCCTGGATTTAATACAACATTGGTACCAGTACAGTTACAATCAAACGTTGTATTCGTAAGTGTAAAGGTGATTGTTGTATCATGGCATTGTGTACCACCTCCGTCAGCTGCATTGTAAGTCTTTATGTTTACACTATATGTACCCACGGCACCTGTCCAAGCGCCACTTCCCGTACCTGGGCTATTATAAGGAGCCGAATTTTCAATATTTGAAGTAGCTGTTGGACCAGTAATGGTGAATTTAACGCTACCAACTGTTCCAGATGTACCAGCTTCAAGATTATACAAAGAAGCCAATTGTGCAACAGTAAACGTAGAACCATTGGTGATAGGCAAATCTGCGCCGCCAGCTAATTCATTAAAATATAAACTGGTAACTCTTCCAGTGCAAGAAGCACATGGCGTACCAGTAACATTAATAAAATGATTGGTTGTACTCGTCCAAGTATTACCAGCCGGTAAAGTACAAGGATTAACCCCGCTGCCATCAGAAATTACCATTCTAATTTCTAACCCTTGCAAACCACTATTAGGGTTGGTAAATACGATTGGGCCAGGTGTTGTTGTTAAATTAAAGACAGCGCCGCTTACATTATAAACGTTGCCATTAATGGTATTCGAACCATTAACAAAACAATTCCAGACACCAGTGGAGCTTTTCCACTGCCACCGATAGTTAGAAGTTGAATTCACACTATTAACAGTAGCAGTTACTGTATACTGTGGACCAGCACCGCAAGAAGCAGTATACGCATCCACTGTGTGTGCTGTTACATTTAAACTAATCAGCAAAATTAAAAAAGTGGAAACTAAATAGGAAAATTTAGCCTTTTTGAAAAAGATAGTAGTAATTAATTTCATAGCTGTTTTTTTTATGTACTAATTTTTTTAATAGCACAGTTTCAATAGAAATGGTATTTTAATGGATTTTCAATTTGTAAATTTTCTACAATGGTTTCGATAACTATGCTTTGGTAAGATGTCAACATTCATCAAAACAATTGATTCGAGTTGGATCTTAACTTTTAAAAGAAGCATTAATCATTAAAATAACTTTTGACCCTGTTTTATAAAACAATGAGCCTTTTGTAGGATTTACAGTGGACGTGGAGAAATACATGTTCTATAGTAAGTAATGGTAATTATACTAACTAAAGGACAAAGAAACGATTTTTTTTTATATAACGTACTTTTTTTACCTATTTTTTGTAGTTATTTTTCTACAAGTAAATAAATACGGACTACATTATGACATTTGTATTTGATTTATAGTTTGTTATAATTAATACAAATAAAAAATATATTTTTAATAATCATAAATTAATGTTGATAAACAGCGATTCTACCATTATTTCCAGCCAAAAAAACCGATTTTCCCTTTTTTGATCGCTTTAAAACGTGAAATCCCTCGGAACTAATTTTAGTAAATGTACTAGCATCGTTTCGGGTTATATCCACTCCGTTTAGTCCGCAAGTAAGCCATATATTGTTTTCTATATATTCAATACAACTTCTATATCCAAAAGGTAAAATAGTTGGAGAAAACCAATTTTTGCCTGCATTTTTTGTTATAAAGCAATTTTTTGAAGTCGAATCTTTTTTTATAAAATCTCCCCCAACGACTATATATAGTTTCTTATTTTTTGCAGCAATTGAATTTGCTCCTGTACTTTCTTTTCCTTGTAAAATGGGTAAATCTATTTTCATATTACCAATATAAAGATGTGATGATAAACCACCACTTACAAAAATGTACTTTCCATTTTTTAATTTTCTAATATTTGTACCGCTACTGGCAAAACAGGCTTCGCCACTGTCCGCTACAGGTAGTTTATAAATAGGATCTTCTTTCCATGTATTTCCCCTGTCGCTTGTCCTAGCAATGAAAAATTTTCCATTTATTGGATCGCCAATAACTACTCCTTTTTTTTGATTTGAAAAATCCATTGCATCTAAAAACATTCCTTTGGTATCGTTTCTATATACTGTTTTCCAGTTTTCTCCACCATCAATTGTTTTTAAAATAAATGCTGGGCTATCAATTGCCATAATGATAGCAGTATTTGCATCAAATGCCTCTATGTCTCTAAATTCTTTTTTCTCAAAACCTTTTACAGTTATCCATTTCCAAGTAGCCCCAGCATCTACACTTTTTGCAACCATGCCAGCACTACCACTTGCCCAAACAATTTTGTCTGACACAACACTTAAACCACGTAAAGATGTTTTGGTACCCGAAGTAAGTATTTTTATAGATTGTGCTTGCGATTGAATTGTAATAATTACAGAGAGAAAAGAGAATACTATTTTTTTCATGATTTTATTTTAAGTTGCAATTCCAATTTATAAATCTAGCTATTTTTCAGGTTTATTTATACTACTTTTGAATTTGCCAGCGTTTTAAGATTGATTTACAAAATAAGCGATTAATGAGCTATAATTATTTACCCCTTGATAGAAAACATACCAATTTTGAACAAATAAAAAATTTGTTGGCATTTGACCAACTTGTTTCTATCACATTTGATGCGCATGAAAGGATTGTAAAATGCAGAAAATACCTCGACGAAAAAATGAAACAACCCGGTGCATTGTTTTATGGCATAAATACGGGTTTTGGTTTTCTCCAGAATGTACAAATTGAAGATGATCAACTGAGTGAATTACAAAATAATCTATTAAAATCACATGCGTGTGGTTTAGGAGAAGAAGTGCCCGAGGATATTGTAAAGTTGATGCTCATGCTTAAAATAAAATCGTTGAGTTATGGTCATTCTGGTGTGCAAATAGATACAGTGAAGCGATTAATGGATATGTACAATGCGAAGATGTATCCAATAATATATACACAAGGATCTTTGGGTGCATCCGGTGATCTTGCTCCACTAAGTCATTTGGCTTTGCCACTTATAGGCTTGGGCGAAGTATATTTAGAAGGAGAAAAAATGAATGCGTCCGAAGCATTAAAAAAATTAAATTGGCCAGCCATAAAATTGGAAAGCAAAGAAGGCTTGGCATTGATAAACGGCACCCAATTTATGAGTGCATATGGTTTGTATAATTTATTGCATGCAGATAGGTTATTGAAATGGGCAAATATTATTGCAGCAATAAGTTTTGATGCATTTGATTGTGTAATAGATCCATTAAACGAGCATATACATGCAGTACGTTCACATGAAGGTCAAGTATTTGTTGCAACAAAAATGAGAGCGCTTTTAGAAGGCAGTGAAATAAGTAAACAAAAAAAGCAACAGGTGCAAGATCCATATTCGTTCAGGTGCATACCACAAGTACACGGGGCTACACATGATACGGTTGCCTACATTACCGATATTTTTATAAAAGAAATAAATTCGGTTACGGATAATCCCAATATTTTCCCAGAGGAAGATTTGATAGTGAGTGGTGGGAATTTTCACGGCCAGCCACTTGCACTAGCTGCAGATTTCCTTGCCATAGCTATGAGCGAAATAGGAAGTATAAGTGAGCGCAGAACATACCAATTGATAAGTGGCCAAAGAGGCTTGCCCGCATTTCTCATAAAAAAATCTGGTTTGCACTCTGGCTTTATGATACCTCAATATACAGCGGCTGGTATAGTGAGTGAAAATAAGCAGCTTTGTACACCATCTTCTATAGATTCTATACCAAGCAGTAATAACCAAGAGGACCATGTGAGCATGGGTGCAAATGGCGCAGTAAAATGCAAGCGTGTTATAGACAATGTAGAAAAAATACTGGCCATAGAATTGCTTTCTGCAGTGCAGGCAATAGAATTTAAAAGGCCTTTGAAAACTTCTCCATCATTGGAAAGAATTATAACAGCTTTTAGAAATGTAGTTAGTTTTAACGATGCAGATAGAATATTACATGATGATATGATAAAGGCGATAAATTTTATAAGAACCTATTATTTGTAAAATTAAAAGCAAAACAGTGAAAATAGAAAGCTGTTTGATTTACATTTTTGTGTTATCGAGTTGCCTACCATCTGCACCAAAATATCCTTACTTTGATAACAATATAATAAACAAAGAGGCAAAAGTGCTTTCAGAATCGTTAGAAAATTATATAAGGCTATCGTATGAAGGGAAGGCTTCTGACCTATTAGCCGTAAAAGTTTTACCATCATTTGATGCAACAGAATATCGTTTTAATAAATGGGTTGGGAAAGGTGAAGTAACAATATTAGATGCAGATATAGTACCCAAGAATGGAAATAAGACCCCGTTTCTTGTAGGCGCAAAAAGATAAATAAAAAATAGAAATTATAGAGTTGTTTATGAAATGGCAATGGGTAATGCTGATAGAAGATTGCGTGATGCTATGTTGAAAGCAATAAAATTCTTAACTTTATCTAAAATTTGGAATATGCCAGTTTTAGAGACCCCATCTTCGTTTAGTAACTTGCAAAAAGAATTATTAAAATTATATGCAGTAAATGTTGCTGATGAAGATTTATTGCAAATACAATTAATGATTGGAAATTACTTTGCAAATAAAGCAACCGATGCAGTTGAAATCTTTTTAGCAGATAACAATATTTCTACTGCTGAATATAATAATTGGGAAAATGACCACAACAGAAAAAGTAGTAATTGATACAAACGTTTTCATTACCATTTTTAAAAAGGACAGTGTTAATAGATGGATGTTTGAAAAAATATTAAAAGGAGAATGGTTGTTATGTTTGAATAATTAAATCTATATGGCGTATTGGGAAGTTTTAGAACCTAGAATAATTTCCTCCATCTCATCAAACATTATTGACTTTTTAACGTCACATCCTTGTATTTTATTTGTCGATAATTCCATTTGTCAAAATATAAATTGAATTGAACCTAATAACAATAAGTTTTGTGATTGCTTTTTTGCATCTACTGCTAGGTTTAATGTGTTAAATGACAGACATTTTGATAATCGAGAAGCAATTGAATTACCAAGCCTAATAAGATATAAAAACAACCAAATAAAGAAAATTTATATAAACTAACGATTTTTTAAAAAAGACTTTTACAACTACAGCATGCAATACGACTACGAAAAATACAAAACCCCCACTGGCACAATATTAAATTGTAAAGGATGGATACAAGAAGCAGCATTGCGTATGCTTCTAAACAACCTAGACCCCGAAGTGGCGGAACGCCCTGAAGAATTGATTGTGTACGGCGGAAGAGGAAAGGCTGCCAGAAATATTGAATCGTTGGATTTAATTATCAAGGCACTAAAAGATTTGGAAGATGATGAAACTTTATTAATACAAAGTGGTAAACCTGTTGCCATGTTGAAGACGCACAAAGATGCGCCACGTGTACTGATATCCAATTCTCAATTGGTACCAAACTGGGCAAATTGGAAACACTTTGATGAATTGGAAAAAAAAGGCTTGATGATGTATGGGCAAATGACTGCTGGTAGTTGGATATATATAGGCAGCCAAGGTATTGTGCAAGGAACTTATGAAACCTACAGAGCTGTGGCTGATAAACATTTTCCTAAAAAGCTCGCCTCAGGCGGAGCTGCTACAGGAGGTACTGCTACTGAAGGAAGTCAGCTCGCCACAGGCGGAGCTGCTACAGGAGGGACTGCTAATGAAGCAAGTCAGCTCGCCACAGGCAGAGCTGCTACAGGAGGAACCTTGCAGGGTACGTTAAATGTAACAGCTGGACTTGGCGGTATGGGTGGTGCGCAGCCACTTGCCATAACCATGAATGGGGGAGTAGCATTGGTAGCGGAAGTAGAAGAATGGAGAGTGGATAAAAGAATAGAAACAAAATACCTCGATGTAAAATATACAAATATTGATGATGCAATTGATGCAGCATTGGTAGCAAAAATAAATGGTGAAGCTGTAAGTATTGGTATTGTTTGTAACGCAATTGATTTGCTACAGCAACTAATTGAAAGAAATATTGTACCAGATACACTGACCGATCAAACGAGTGCACATGATCCGTTGATAGGCTATGTACCAAATAATATGAGCAATGAAGAAGCCAATATTTTGCGAAATGAAAATCCAGAAGAATACATAAATAGGAGTTATGATAGCATGAAATTGCATGTAGAACTGATGCTTGAATTACAAAAAAGGGGAGCTATCACATTTGATTATGGAAATAATTTAAGGGCACGTGCTAAAGAAAGAGGGTTGGAAAATGCTTTTGATTTTCCTGGTTTTGTACCGGCATACATCCGCCCATTATTTTGTGAAGGTAAAGGGCCTTTTAGATGGGCTGCATTGAGTGGTGACCCAGCAGATATTGAAGTAACAGATAACCTAATGATGGAATTGTTTCCAGAAAATGAAGGTATGATCCGTTGGATGAAAATGGCAAAAGAAAAAATTGCTTTTCAAGGATTACCAGCTCGCATTTGTTGGATAGGGCAGGGAGATAGAGAGAAAGCTGGATTGGCTTTTAATGAATTGGTAAAAACGGGAAAAGTAAAAGCGCCAATAGTAATAGGACGAGATCATTTAGATACAGGAAGTGTAGCTAGCCCCAATAGAGAAACAGAAGCTATGCTGGATGGTAGCGATGCTGTAGCAGATTGGCCAGTATTAAATGCATTGGTAAATACGGCTGGAGGAGCAAGTTGGGTAAGCTTGCACCACGGGGGAGGCGTAGGTATGGGTTATAGCATACATGCTGGAATGGTAATAGTTGCAGATGGCACAGATGAAGCTGCTGCAAGGATTGCTCGTGTATTGCGCAACGACCCAGGGATGGGTGTTATACGTCATGCAGATGCAGGTTATGATGTAGCACAAGATTATGCAAGAAAATATAAGTTGGATATAAAAGAGCGATTGAAATAATTTGAAAAGGATGCATTTTTGCATCCTTTTTTATTAAAATGTAGCAAGTGTATTATCCATCATCTGCACAATTTTATCGTTACATAAATTACCCAAACTACCCTCGTGTGTATGTTGCAATGCTCGTGTAGCATCGTAGAAGAAAGTCTTGTTGTCAATATCATTGCCTACTTGTTTGTACGCATCTCTAAACGGGATGCCTTTTTTTACTAAATCATTTACAGCTTCTACACTAAATAAATAGGTATATTTTTCATCGGACAAAATGCTTGGATTAACTTGTATTTGAGGTAAAACGAGTAGTAAAATATTCAAACAATCTTTCAATGAATTTATTTGTGGAAACAACACTTCCTTGGTAAGTTGCACATCTCTATGGTATCCTGTAGGCATATTGGTGAGCATCATTGCCAGTGTATTTGGTGTACTTTGAACAATGTTTGTTTTAGATCTGATTAGTTCAAACACATCGGGATTTTTTTTATGCGGCATAATGCTGCTGCCCGTAGTTACCGCATCTGGAAATGAAATGAATGCGTGATTTTGATTTACATACAAACAAACATCTGCACATAATTTATTTAATGTAGCGGCCAAACTGCTCATAGCCATTGCCATTAGTTTTTCTGTCTTACCTCTGGTTGTTTGTGCATAAATGGCGTTGTAATTTAATGCGCCAAACTGTAGTAATTGGGTGGTTAATGTTCTGTCTAATTCAAATGCAGAGCCGTATCCAGCACCTGAGCCAAGTGGGTTTTTATTTGCAATAGTGTAAGCTGCTTGAAACAAAGTTAAATCATCTACAAGGCTTTCTGCAAACGAAGCAAACCACAAACCAAAAGAGGAGGGCATAGCAATTTGGAAATGCGTATATCCTGGCATCAATATATCTTTGTGTTGGTTGCTTAAAGAAATTAGCAAATCAAATAATTGTTTTACAGTAATTTTTATTTCAAGCATTTCCGCTCTCAAAAAAAGTTTTATATCGGTAGCAACCTGGTCGTTTCTGCTTCTACCAGTATGTATTTTTTTGCCTGCATCTCCAATCATATTGGTGAGCATTATTTCTATTTGTGAGTGTACATCTTCTACAAGCGCTTCTATTGAAAACTTTCCCTCTTCAATTGTTTGTAAAATTTGTTTGAATGCATTTTCCAATGCAAGAATTTCTTCGTCATTTAAAATACCAATGCTGTACAACATTTTTGCATGCGCCACACTTCCCATTACGTCATACTTGGCTAATTGCACATCAAATATCTTGTCGCTCCCAACAGTAAATTTTTCTATGCTTTCAGATAAGCTTGTTGCGTCTTTATTCCAGAGTTTCATTTTATAAAATGTTTTCTAATAATTTAATATACAAATCAATCCCTTCTTCTATTTCCGCTACAAAAATAAACTCATCTGCGCTATGGCTTCTTGCACTATCGCCTGGTCCCATTTTTAAAGAAGGGCAATCCATTAAAGCCTTATCCGATGTAGTAGGAGAGCCGTACTTTCCTATACCCAATAAAATACCAGATTGAACCAAAGGATGCGAAAGGGAAATACCAGAAGATTTCATTCTCATACTTCGTGGCATAATTTCAGCATCTATATTTTCTTTAATTACTTTTACAACTTCTTCATGTGTATATAATTCGTTGATGCGAATATCTACCGTAAAGCTACAATTATCTGGAACCATATTGTGCTGCATACCAGCATTGATTATTGTTACACTCATTTTTACTGGGCCGAGCGTTTCTGATACTTTGCCAAATTGATAATTTTTAAACCAATCAATATCTTTCATGGCTTTATAAATGGCATTTTCACCTTCTTCCCTGGCAGCATGACCCGCTTTGCCTTTTACCGTACAATCAATTACCAGCAATCCCTTTTCGGCAATGGCCATTTGCATAAGTGTAGGTTCGCCTACTATAGCAGCATCAATTTTGCCTAATTGTGGGTACATGATTTCAATACCATTTGTACCAGATATTTCTTCTTCTGCAGAAGCGGCAAAAATTAAGTTGTATCGTAGGTTTTCCTTTTCGTAGAAATGTAAAAATGTAGCCAATAAACTTACCAAACAGCCTCCAGCATCATTACTACCTAAGCCATATAATTTACCCTCTTCAATTGCTGCATCTAATGGATTACGTGTATATGCTTTATTGGGCGGAACTGTATCGTGATGGCTATTTAAAAGAAGAGTAGGTTTGCTTTCATCAAAATATTTGTTCTTTACCCAAACATTATTTTGTAAAGCTTGTACATTAGCACAATATTTTTCTAAATAATTTTTTAAGATAATGGCTGTTTCGTTTTCTTGTTTGCTTAATGAGGAGGTTTTTATCAAGCTTTGTAAAAGTTCAATAGCTTCTTTTTTAAGTGTGGGTATTGTATTCATTTTAGTGAGCTACTAGATAGCTGTAGAATTATTTTTAAGCCAAGTTACAATTTCTTCGAACTTAATTTCGCCAGTAGATATTCTTATAGTGAAGTTATATAATTCATCATTTGTAGCTGTTATTTTGAAATTCTCAGCTTCTAAAACTGCAAGCATGGCCAAAAAACCAGTACGTTTATTTCCATCTATAAAAGGATGGTTTATTATTATGCTTTCTACGATAGCAGCAGCTTTTTCAAAAAATGTTGGGTATAAGTCTTCACCACCAAAAGTTTGATAAGGCCTAGCAATTGCACTTTCCATCAACCCTTGGTCTCTTACACCTTCGGCACCCCCGTATTTTAAAATTGAAAGCTCATGCAGCCTCAAAATAGTATTTTTTGAAATCATTATTGAGCTAATTTTTGTAATATATCTCCGTATTTTTCACTTGCAGATTTAAAAAAATTATCTGCATCAAATTCTTCTTTGCTTGGTTGAAGATTTTCTAAGAAATGTAAGACTTCCTTAATTGCAGATTCCTCATTTATTGCTGCTAATTTTTCAAAAGCTTTCGCTTTCATTTCTAATGTACTCATAAAAATTTTTTTATTAAGCCAAATTTACGAATTATATCACTTAAAAAGGATAAGATTTTGTAAACAGTCTACTTTTGAATACTCGTACCAGCTTGGCCTATAATTATTTTATTCAAATCATCAGCGTGTCCTAAACTTACCTTGGTAACGCCATTGGCAATTGCCTTCAATGCATTATCAATTTTTGGAAACATTCCTTCAAAAATAATTTTTTCTGCTTTTAGGTTTTCGATATTGTCTTTTGTAATGATTGGAATGATAGATTTTTCATCATTTACATCTTTTAAAACACCCACTTTATCGAAACAGTAAACCAAATGAACTTCGTAATATGCCGACATTGCTTTTGCAATTTCATTAGCTATTGTATCGGCATTTGTATTTAATAATTGGCCTTCTCCATTGTGGGTAATAGGAGCAATGATGGGCGATGTATTATTTTCTAACAAAATTTTTAATAATTCTTTATTAATTCCATTTGCTACAATATCACCAGCAAAGCCATAATCAATATCTTTTACTATTCTTTTTGTTGCTAA
>JANMGS010000656.1:0-1864 GCA_031374745.1 Ferruginibacter sp.
TTTACATTTTTGGTGCAACCAAAAAGATATTCACCCATGGCAGCCGCATTGGCGTCATTGGTAAGGCGGGTATGAATACCAAACTTTTTGTACATCAAATATGCGCCCAATTTGAAATGGAAAGGGATTATTCCTATTGCAGATTTGATGTACAAAAAGTTTGGTATTCATACCCGCCTTACCAATGACGCCAATGCGGCTGCCATGGGTGAATATCTTTTTGGTTGCACCAAAAATGTAAAACATTTTATTACCATTACCCTTGGCACTGGTGTGGGTAGCGGTATTATCATTGATGGTAAAATTCTGCTCGGCCACGATGGTTTTGCGGGAGAGCTTGGTCATACTACCATCAGACCAGGAGGTAGATTGCACAAAGGAACTGGCCTACATGGTAGCCTAGAATCATACGCCTCTGCTACGGGTGTAAGAGATACCGCTATAGAATTACTTACCCAGTATCCAGAAAAAGAAAGCCTTCTGAGGAATTATTCTATAAATGAGCTTACCAGCCAAACAGTATATGAATGCGCTTTACAAGGAGATTCCATTGCCAATGAAATTTTCGAATTTACCGGTCAAATACTTGGGGAAGCATTGGCAAATTTTGTTATGTTTTCTTCGCCAGCAGCTATTGTACTTTTTGGTGGTTTAACAAAAGCAGGCAATTTAATTTTGAACCCTACTAAAAAGCACATGGAATTAAATCTGTTACCTATATTTCAAAACAAAGTAAAAATATTATTTAGCCAATTACAAGAAGCAGACGCCGCCATCTTAGGCGCTAGTTCCTTGGTAATGGATTAACACACACTATTCAACACAACAAAAAATCCTCCAATTTTGGAGGATTTTTTGTTGCTGGTTTTTTTTATTTCACAAAATTATACGGATCAAATAGCTTCATATCAATTTCTGTATTTACTTTACAATCAAAATATTTTTCTTTTTGAAAAAGCTTGTCATTGATAAAAAAAGAAACCGTTGTTTCAGTCCAAGCTTTTCCAAACTGTTGATGACCATCAAAAATGGCTTCCTCTTTTGTAGCTCCCTTATATCTAATAAACCTTGTTACAATTAACCTTTCTTTTTCAATCCAAACCTGGCTTGATTTTTCTTCGTCATTTTCTGCGCCTATCACATATACATCTTTTCCTTGCCATTTGCTTTCAAACGCTTTGTTTATATCATAACCTTCTTTGTTCATTTTTACCTTTACACTATCAAATGGCAAAAAATACATGCCTCCCAATAAAAATGTTAGGTCTTCGTCTTTTGGGCCTTTCCTAACAAGTTTTCCTTTGTTAAAATTATACGAAGAATCTTTATTGAAAATTAGGGCATTTCCATCTTTGATATCTCCAATTGTTATTCGAAAATAATTTGGGAAAACGATAGCTTCATACCATGTAGACGTTTTAACTAAACTATCTTTTCTATAATTTTCCGTTGTTTGGGTAAAGGTGAAATTCTTGTACCAATTTCCGGAATACCTTTTATACATTTTTTTTAAAATTTTTTCGCCTGTTATCTTTTTAGGTAAAATAAAAGAGGGGAAGAATACATTTACTGTAAATAAAATTGTTATCAATAAAATTGTCTTTTTCATACTGTTTTAATTGTTTTATACTTTAAATTGTCATTATTTTTTCGAATAAAATAATTTAATTGATGAATGGTTACATTTATCTTTAGATGATTGCAAAACAAGTTAATTTTACAAAAAAAAAGTTATGAGTAAAGTTTGGATAATAACGGGCTGTTCTACGGGTTTTGGTAGAGAATTGGCCAAAGAGGTATTACAAAATGGAGACAAAGTAGCTGTTACAGCTAGAAATCCCGATGATGTAAAAGACATAGTTGT
>JANMGS010000682.1:0-2658 GCA_031374745.1 Ferruginibacter sp.
GACGAAAAGGAGTGTTTGATTCCACTAAGCATACTACCCAATCCATCATGCAATTCTCTTGCAAGCCTGGTTCTTTCTTGCTCTATGGCATGTAGTTTTTCTAAACTGGCTTTATGCCGTTCTATTTTTCTTGCGTAATAACTCCCAATTAGAAACCAAATGATACAGCCAAGTACCACCGTAATTAAAATAATAAACCACCACGATTTAAACCAAGGTGTAGCCACATTAATTAAAATTGATAAAGTGTTTTCGTTTATTATTCCATCTGGATTTACTGCTTTTACTAAAAGTTTGTATTTTGCTGATGGTAAATTTGCATACCGCACAATAGATTTATTTGCAGAAGCTATCCAGTCTTTATCGTACCCTTCCAATTTATAAAAATAGCTGCAGCCTTGTGGATTGCTATATTCTATTACAGCAAATTGGAAGCTCACGGTGTTTTCTTTGTAAGATAAATCCAGCGTTTGGAGCCCTTCTGGATTTTGCATGTTAGCTGGTATGGTATCGTTTATACGTACTGCTTGTAAAACGACCGAAGCAGATGAACTTGTTTTATTGATTTGGTTAGGAAAAAATGTATTGATGCCATTTACACCACCAAAAATTAGTTCTCCATTACTGGCATTACAAAAGGAATAGGTATTAAATTCATTGCTTTGTAATCCATCATTAAGCGAATAATTTTTAATAGCATGAGTAAATGTATTTAAGGTAGAGATGCCAGCATTGGTACTTAACCATAATTCATTTTTTACTGGTATTGCTCCATATATGTACTGGCTCTTTAAGCCATCCGAAATGAGAAATACTTTTGAGCTTTGAAGTTTATCTTTATTGAATTTTATCAATCCTTTTGTAGTGCCTATCCAAATGATACTGTCTTTTTGTTCTGTAAAACATTTTGCCGTTAACACATCATTGTAAAAATCTTTTTTTAAAACCAAGGAGTCTTGCTGAAGGGTAAAAACGCCAAAACCTTTATAAATTTTGCAGATATATACATCAGCATTCTGCGATTGAAAAGTTGTAGAATAAACATCTGAATTTGAAATTCCTTTTACGGGGGTAACAGCATAATCGGTATTTTTTCTACTGATAATAAATAGTCCTGCTTCTGTTGATACAAGTAATCTGTTGTCTTGTAGTTCTATTAAATAATTAAATTGCTGGCTTGGGATGGGATACTTTTCGAAGCCTTTAAACTTTTTTACCGTTTCTGTTTTTACATCTGCCATAAATAACCCTGCAAGTGTAGCTATCCAAATTATATCTTTGCTGTCTTTATAAATGTACTCTATAGTTGCAGGCAATTCTTTGCTAATATTTTTAATGATATTTTTATTGCTATCTAAAACTATGATGCCATTTAAAAGGGTAGCACACCAAAATCTGTTTGGTTTTACTTCTACAATGGAGCGTATAAAATTATCGATACCCACATTGCTTGTTTCTAATTTATTTAAGTGATGTTGAAATCGGAATCTTTCCAGATTTACGTAATCTATACCTTTTCCCCAAAGCGAAACCCATAAGTTTGCATTGTCATCGGTATAAATAAATTGCACTTGATTACCTGCCAATGAATTTGGGTAATAACCAACATTTTTGTATTGACTTTTGTTTTGGTTATTCAATAAAAACAATCCATCTAATTGAGTGCCTACCCATAGCTGGTGCTTCTTATCTTCGTGTATTGCTAGAATATTTGGTGTTATTTTATTTTTATCAGTTACAGGAACATATGACAATTGATCGTTTACGAGTTTGTATAAACCTCTATTGGTGCCAATCCATTGCGTATTTTCATTGTTACAAAGGGACGATATTTTTACATCGTCGCTTGTAGGAAATACCAGTAAAGCTTTAAAATTTAATGTAGATTTATTTACAGTGGAGCGGAATATTTTATCCGTTCCTTTTATAGAAACAACCATCACCGACAATTTTTGATACAATGTCGTGGGGTATGTATTGACTATTAAATTGCCGGTACCAGAAAATTCATATAGTTCTGTAAATTGTTTTTTGGTAGTATTAAAAAGAATTATTTTTTGGGCAGACTGCAGCCATATATTTGAATCTGCATCAATATAAAAAGGGGAATATGTTTTATTATTTGGATTGTTGGAAGGATTGTAAAAGTGCTTAAACTGGTTTAATTTTCTGTCATAAAAATTTAAGCCATCGTTACTGCCTATCCACAGATTTCTTTTTGAGTCTTCAAAAATATTGTAAAATACCGTTCCACTTATGGAGTTGGTATCATTGGGTGCATTTTTATAACTTTTACATTCAATCCCATCAAATCTATTTAGTCCATCGAAGGTAGAAATCCAAATATATCCCTTGCTGTCTTTTAGTATGCAATTGCTTACGCCTACAGATAAACCATCGTTAACCGTTAAATGATTGAATGAAAGGTTTGGTATTTGGCTAAAAGCATTATGGATAATAAATCTTGTAGAAAAATATCCTTTCCTTGATGAAATCAATTTCTATTTACATATTGATCTTTTTCATTTTTATTTTCCACAATGCTGATAGCCAAATACCAAACCTTTCTTTCAATCATTTAACAGTAAACGATGGTTTATCTGTAGGCGTAAGCAATTGCATCCTAAAAGACAGCAAAGGATATATCTGGATTTCTAC
>JANMGS010000792.1:0-3748 GCA_031374745.1 Ferruginibacter sp.
AGCCTACAACGGTCCAAAAACGAACTGTATTAAAAGTACCGTAAATAAAATACACCCAGTTAATAGTATCTATCACCACCATGCTTCCCCAGCCAAGGCATTGACAGAGCCAGTATGTCCAATTTATTTTCATTGAATACAAAATTACAAATACGCCATTTATACACGGCCTGTAATTTCATTTTTTACAGGAATGCATAAAAAAACTGTTGAATGCAGGTATTTTTAGTTAAATTTTACTACACGCTTCATTCAAAGCTTTTAGATTGATCAAAGAGGGTGATTAACATAAATTAAGTTAGCATGAAAGTAGCATTCAATATGTCTGATCCAAACATTTAAACCTTTCCACAAATTTAAGTAGTATATATTTTTTTATACTTGCCAAATTCTTTTTTTTATCATACTAAAATCGGGTGTTACTCTTGGAAGATTGCATAAAAACCAATGCACTAATTCATCAATATTTTTGCCTCAAATGATTTTAATAGTATTAAAATTAGGAAATGCGACCAACTCATTTGTCGTGCCACTGACACGACAATTTGAATAGCTGGAAATTGCTCTGTAAACTGGAGCATTCACCACTAGTTATCTAACTCAAAATTTCTACCATACTTATTTTCCAATTGTGTAGACAGTGTCGCACAATTTGTTTGCCGAAATCGGCTCATTTGTTTTGCAGTATTTCGTTATTTATTCTATTGCCTATATGTCAAAATAGTAGCGTAAGCGAACTATTGGCTTAAGCTTTTAATTGCCGCTGGCTCTATTCAATATAGTAGATAGCTCATTGATAAAACTTGCTCGGTGGGGATTATATTTTTGGATACTTTTGCCATTTTGTAATTTAATTATTAATCTGAGTAACAACAACTACTTCCCGATACAAAACTTCGAAAATATAAAATCCAACTTATCTTCATTCGTAACCTCACCTGTAATTTCTCCTAGGTGATATAAAGCGGTACGAATATCAGATGACAATAAATCGCCAGAAATATTGGCATCCAATCCTTCTTTTATTGCAATGAGCGATGATGAAATATTTTTAAGTGATTCCAAGTGGCGGGCATTGGCTACAATATTATTTTCGGCATTGGTAGTTGCGTGCACGGTGGCAGAAAACAGCGTTTGTGTTAGCTCATCAATACCTTCATTGTTTTTAGCAGAAATATACTGGATATCTCTTTGGGTGAATTTATTTTCTTCCACCGCTTTGTCAGCCTTGTTTCCTACGAGTAAGTATTTAATATCTTCTGTTTCAAAAATATTTATTTGTGTTTGTAAGTCTGTTACACTTTCTGTATTCACATCAAAAATATACAACACAATATCTGCACTGCGCATTTTGCCAAGGCTTTTTTCTATACCAAAGTTTTCAATAATATCTCCCGAGTTTTCACGAATGCCTGCAGTATCTATTAATCTAAATAAAATGCCTTGTATGTTTATTATTTCTTCAATGGTATCTCTGGTGGTGCCGGCAATATCGCTTACAATGGCTCTTTCTTCATTCAATAAAATATTAAGTAAAGTAGATTTACCTGCATTTGGTTTACCAATGATGGCTACGCTTACCCCATTTTTTATTACATTGCCTAATGCAAAAGAACTTATTAACCTATTTACTGAAACAGACAGCTCACTGATAAGATTGTAAAACTTCTCCCTATCAGCAAACTCTACATCTTCTGTCGCAAAGTCCAATTCCAATTCTATAAGTGCAGCAAAGCTGATGAGTTGCTCACGCATATGAGAAAGCTCGTGCGAAAAGCCACCACGTATATTGTGCAATGCCGCTTTTTGTGATGCTGCTGTATTGGCTGCAATAATATCTGCCACCGCTTCTGCCTGAGTAAGATCCATTTTGCCATTTAAAAAAGCCCGTTGGGTAAACTCTCCTGCTCGTGCCAGGCGTGCGCCCTTGCTTACACATGCTTCCATTATTTTTTGTTGTATAAATGTACTACCATGGCAACTTATTTCTATCGTATCTTCTCCTGTAAAACTTTTGGGACCTTTAAAAATAGCAAGTACTACTTCATCTATTGAGCCTCCTTTATCTTTTAACAACCCTACATGCAAGGTATGGGATGGTTGTTCGCTTATTTTCTTTGAAGGAAATAAAGCGTCTATAATATTAAATGTATCGCTACCCGAAATTCTAATAACAGCTATGGCTCCAATACCTGGAGAGGTAGCTAAGGCAACAATTGTATCATTCCAACCCGATAATTTATTTATCATGATGCAAAGATACAAAAGCATGCTTACACGCTTTTCCCTTTGGTATGTAGAAAACATTATTCAATCAAGTTGTCTGACACCTGTTAAAACTTCTTTTAGCCTAAGGCTTCAATGTAGGTGTCTGACATCTATAAATTTTCACAAAGCAACGTTCATTAAAAAGCCCTGCAATAAATACAAGGCTTTTATCCTAACATCCATAAAACAAAAAAATATTAAAATTTAGGGCACTTAGTAGCGTTCATACTGCTATTGAATTTATCTAAGAATTTTTGATAGGTAACGGACAATTCAAATCCGCCCCTTCCTGTACTTACTCTTTTTAATGCAGATATATTTACATCATAACTTAATGCAAAAGCGAGTGGCTTTGTTTCTACTTTCACTACGGGAATAATAGCATCGTTCCAGCGCATGTATGCTCCTCCATGTAAAAGATATTTTGGATTCTCAGGATCATCCAATTTCATAGAATACATTAACCCACCTATTATTTCTGTACTTACTCCTTGTTTGGTATAATCTCCCTCAAAAGTGATGTACCCATAATCTGTTGTACTCATTCTAATACCTCCAGAAGCTACCCATTTTGGTATCATTTCTATATCGTTTCTGCTGTAAAAAGACAAATTCTTAGCTTTATTAAAATGGTGGTAAGCCAAACCAACATACATATTGTTGTCTATATTTTCGCCCAACTGTGTGCTAAAACTCATCCCTACTGTAGCATCAAAATAGGAGTAAGCTGATTTAGAAAAGGTTTCGCCAGTTGATAAATTTGGATCATAACTACTTCCATTAAATTGACTGTTGGTTGTAATTTTACTCCTATCAATTCTGCGTTGCACCCAGCCACCCATCATTGCCAATGAGAGGTACGTACTTTTTTCTCCATTCAAAGATTTATGGTAATTAAGGGCTGGTAATATATGGGTCGATGTAAGGTCCACCGTGCCTGCTTTGTCATATAAAACTTGTCCACCCACGGTAATAAAATCGCTTGATTGCCCAATACCTATTTTATATTCCGCATTGGCAGATCCGGTACGATACGCATTGGTAATGCTATTCCATTGTGACCTGAATACAGTTTGTACCCTAATATCGCCAGAGAAAAGACCCGCTAAAGCAGGATTACGCAAAAGAGGCGTTTCAAATATTTGAGAAAAATGTATATCCTGTCCCTTTGCAATTGGCGCACAAAAAAGTAATGTAAAAAATGCTATGTATGTGCGTAAAATTGCTTTCATTAAAATTATTATTAATCCCTTTTTTTACAAATCCAATACTATAACGTTAAAACCGCTAATTTGTTTTATTTTATTTTTTTTTTAACAACTAATGATGATACTAATTGATTAATGCGATATTGCCCTTGTAAATCAACGTTGCATTATTTTCGCATTGTATCTCAAATAAATAAACATATACATCTACTGCCAATTTTTGCCCTTTAAAAGTACCATCCCATCCTGCTGCTTCATCGTTGGCTTTGTAG
>JANMGS010000721.1:0-17967 GCA_031374745.1 Ferruginibacter sp.
CCCATTATTAATCTGTAAGCATTTCCTGCTTCTAAATAAGTTTTAAGAATATGCTCATTTAATGTAGTGTTTACTTCGTTTATCTGTAGTGGTAAATTGTCATCATTGTGTACTAAAATATAAAAAATACTATCATTTATAATTTTAAGTGGCAAATGAAAATTCAAATTGCTATTGTTAGAAATAGTAAATGACTGCAATAGTTTTCCAGGGTTAGAAAATGAATGATTAGCATTTGTAGGAATAAATATATCTGCATTCCTAGAATAATATTTCACGCCACTTACTTTTATATTAAAACCGTCAAAATGATATGGATGTTGTTGCATAATTTTTATGTAAGAAATTTTGTTGCTGTCTTTTTGTAAAATAACTGTTGGTGAATTTACCAATATATTAATTTTAAAAACACCTGGCTCTTCAATCATTTCACTAGTAGTAATTGCATTTACATCATATGGATCTTTATTACTATTGAAAATTATAATCCTATAAAAATTGTAATTGCTTAAAGGGAAATCTATATTAAAGGTATTTACACTTTTAGTATCAGAAGGTATTGGGTTAATTAAAATACTGTCATTTATTGCAGACCAATGTACATTATCATCGCTACCACTTAGTGAACAGTATCGTGCAGCAGTTGAATTTCTAATACTTAACTTAACATTATTAAGTTTTGCATTTTTCCCATTAATAACAAAAATTGAATTTACTTTATTGTTTTCTAAAACTGAATATTTCAAATCCCAATTTGCAGAATACCTAGTCATCTCGTATGCGGGTACATGCAATGCATGAGGTACCCATTTACCAGCCCCATTTACTATACGCACATCGCTATAATCTGTTTTTAGATGTGCATTTATTTCTGGTGACAAAAGAATATTGTAAAAACCAGAAGTTGCAATACTATCAATAGAGGCATAAAACTTATACCCATCTATTTGTGCATTACTACAAATAGAAATTGCACAATAAATAAAAATATTAAACAATTTTCTTTTCATCATCAATAATAATTTTTTTCAAACGCTGGTACATAAATGATACTACTAAAAGCAAAATACCCAAACAAAAGAAAGCTGCAATCTTTCCGCCCGCCGGAATATTTCTTATATCAAAAACAAAAAGTTTAAACAGGGTGAGCGAAAATAAACTAAGCGAAATAATTCTAAGTGTACGAAACTTATAATGCATGCCTAGCCACATAAATGCAAAGGAACAAATACCCCACAATATTGGTAATCCCGTTTTTATATACACTCGTTCTATTTCATACAATGAATTGTAATTGCTATAAAAGAAACTCCTTAATATCAGGTGTACATCTATACTCACAATAGTCACTATTGCTGCACATAAAGGCCATACGAAAAGCCCAGCTATTTCTTTTAAATTTTTTCCATTGCCTCTTATAAGCTGTGTGATTTTATAAATAACAAAACTTATAAGAATAACACTTAGCCAATGCACAACAAAATGAAAACCATTTTTATTTTCGGTAAGCATTTCACTTTGCAAGTTAAAAACTTGTAATTCGGTAACAAGATATATTACAACCAACCCCGAAAGCAGGATAGCAATTAAACCCTGCGGCAATTTAACCTTTTGAACTTTTTCTGAAATAAGGATAAGGGTAATTATAAATACTTGCAAATATAAAATCAAGTATAAAATCGCCATATTGGTATTGGGGTAATAATACGTAAACTGATAATTTATTTCCAAATAACCTGCAAAAAACAATAATACAATTGCGGCAATTCTAAATACATTTTTATTGGAAACCAATACTTTCTTTTCATTATTAACCAAAGCATTATTGGTGAGCACAAACATCAAATAAGTACTCATTGCTGCAAAAACAGTTGTAATAAAACCCTTGTTTAAAATAATATTCAATTGAGTAGCATCATTATCAATGTATACATTTATCCAATCCAATAGTAGGCTGATAAGCATTAATACCCATACAAGCAAAGATGAATACTGGATAATACTTATTTTCGACTTAAAGTATAACCAGTATAACAACACTGCTTCACTAGCCCAAAACAACGTAATATAATTGCCATGTAATTGAAGCGGAGCTGTAATAGAAATGAAAGTGAGTGTGATGCCTATAAGTAAATACAAAATATTGCTGTCCATTTTCTGTTTACGAAAAAGGAAATAGGAAGCAGCCAAATTAAAAACACCCATACTTGCACTAAACAATCCTTTATATTCCATTGCACCCATATTGCTTAAACAATAGATACCTGCACCAAAAAACAAAGCAGTATTGGCCAATAAAATACCAAAGTCGGATGCAATAAATTTTTTCTTTTCGCTTACATTGTATGCAATATTGATTGCAAAAAATAAAAGATAAAAAATTACAGCAAATAAAAAACCGTTGGCATATTTTGCTTTTTTTGAAGCATCGTAAGGCAAAAACAAAAGCCAACTTCCAAACAAAATAATCGTAAAAATAAAACTAAGCAAATTAAGTAAGCGCCACGATTTGTAATATGCAATTACTAATAGACCGCTATTTAAAACGATTAGGTAAACAAATAAAGTAATGTAGTTACCCGTACCTGTACTTACAAGGAATGGTGCTATAAAACCACCAACTAAAGCTATTATGGCCAGTTCTTGCTTATCGTATAAAATAGAAAGTATAACTGCAAATACCGTTATTATTAGCATTATAACAAAAGCGGTAGTTTGTCCAAATAAACCAAATTGTTTATAAGCCAATGTTATGGTAAAATAAAAAACTGCGAGTCCTCCTCCAGCAAGTACAGAACTAAAACTTTTATAACTATTGCGTAATTTATGTGCAATGCCAATTAGAATTCCGCCACAGATAATACCAATGGCAACTCTTCCAATTGCACCAACCCAATTTTGGTCGATTGCATATTTTACAAAAAAGCCAATAGCCAATACTAAAATGGCAATACCAATTTTGTTTATTAGGTTTTCACCAATAAACTTCTCCATATCGGGATGGCGCTCAAAGAAAGTTGGAGCGAGTGTAGGTTGAATTAATTTTTCTCTCACAGGTGGAGCAGCGTCATTAGGAATTGGTTCTTCCAAAACTTTATCCTCTTCCTTATCTGTATTTTTTTGAAGTATGGTTTCTTTTTCTACGACAGATATTGGCTCTATTGTACTTGATACTTGAAAATTTGATTCAATATCTTTTCTTTCTTCTACACTAAAAATACTTTTGTATGGCTTTTGTTCATCAGTAGAAATTACAGGTGCTTTTATAACTGGCTCTTCTATTGGTGGAAACGGCTTTGAAACATTATCTAAAATAATTTTACTTAGCTGTTTCTGCAATAACTTTATTTCGCCTTCTAGTTTAGATAAGTAATTTCTAAGGTTATTATTTTGTACTACTACAATAATGATTAAGACTAAAAGTAAAAGTGTAGATATCCCTTCCATGAAATAAAGCGTTAGTTAGACACCAAATATAGACAGTAGCTATTTGTAAATAACTATTTGTCGTATAAAGTATTCTTAAATTATTGTTCAAAGGGGTAGCTACACGCCATATATTGGCTTACATTTTCAATTCCAAAAATATTGGGCAATGATCGCTGTGTTTTACATCTGGAAAAATGGTAGCGTTTACCAATTGCTTTTTTAGTGGTTCCGTTACAGTAATATAGTCTATCCTCCAGCCTTTGTTGTTTAAACGCACGCTGGGAAAACGCTGGCTCCACCAGCTGTAATGATGGGGCTCTTTGTTAAAAACCCTGAAAGTATCTATCCATCCACTTTTCAAAAATTCATCCATCCAACCACGCTCTTCCGGCAAAAAACCCGAAGATTTTCTATTTCCTTTAGGGTCATGTATATCTATTTCGTTGTGAGCAATATTGTAATCGCCACAAAGAATAATTTTAGGATTTTTCTTTTTTAACTCATCTAAATACGCTTGCATTTCTGCTAGCCACACATATTTGTAGGCTTGTCTTTCATCGCCACTAGTTCCGCTTGGGAAATAGGCATTTATCAATCTTACATCGCCAAATTGTAATTGAATTACACGCCCTTCAAAGTCACTCATCTCATGGCCTGTACCTACAATAACTTTATCGGGTTTAATTTTGGTAAAAATGGCTACGCTGCTATATCCTTTTTTCTGTGCACTAAACCAATGATGATAAAATCCTAAATCTTCTAATACTTTTACATCAATATCTGTAAAAGCAGCTTTCGTTTCCTGCAGGCATATAACATCAGCTGGGTTTGTTTTGAGCCAATCTATAAATCCTTTTTTTATAGCTGCCCTTATACCGTTTAGGTTGTAGGAGATGATGCGCATGAGAGATTTATATTAAAAATTTGGAAAGAAATTCTTTTAGCGGATTAAGATATTTATGATTTAAATCCCAATGCTTTATATTCCTATAATCACGATTCGCTTCCTGAATTAGATCTTTTTTATTATTATCCTTGTTGTTGTGAGGAAGAAGTGCATCTAAATATGCAAATATTTTTGATTTATTAACCGGGCGTTCATAGCCTTCAATACATTTTTCATACCCCTCAAAGCACTCAATAAGTTTTCGGTCTTTTGCAATCTTTGCTAATAAATTCTCTAATTCACCATCATCAATATTATTAGGGAAAAGGAAAAGTTCTATTGCAGTATTGAATTGGGTAAAATCTTTTAAAACCTCATTTCTCCTTTCATCAATATTACTATCAGCATCTAAGATAAGAATAGAGATTTTATCATTTTCTTTGTTTTCAATAAATGACTTTTTCAATACTCCACCAATTTTATAACCTGACCAACTTCCAAGAGTGTCAAAATATTCATCAGTTATTTGAAAGCCAAATGTCGCTTCGACATAATCCCGAAGAAATTTTACATCAGACTTACTTTCCGTAAATATTCTAAAATTTTGCATAGACTATCTAATTTCGCTTTCAGCCATTAATGCATTTTCAAACTCTGCAAACCGCATGGTAAAAGCCTTTATGCCATTTTTAGTTTCTGCTAGTCTGATAATTCTACCTTCATCTTGCATACCTGTTTCTTCAAGCGCTTTGGTAAAATTTTCTATACATTCTTTTGAGTGAGTAGTTGCGAAGATTTGTTTCTTTTCTTCTTTTGCTACTTGTATTAGGGAGCTAATAAAACTCTCTAAATGGCTATAATGAACCCCAGTATCAATCTCATCAATCATCAATCTTGAATAATAAAAACTATTACCAAATAAGGAAAGCAAAATTCTAAACAATTTTACTGTACCATCCCCATAATTTGACAAAGGTGATAAAGCATCTTTATAACTTTCTGCAATATACAAAACGGGTTGACTTGACAAGCTAGAGTTAACTTCTATATTTTTAATTCGCTTTAAAATATTTGATAATGCGGAAATAAATCTTTCCTTCTTTTTTACAGATTGTTGTATATATTTAGAATATTCTTCAGTTAGTTCATGCTGATATAAAGCACCAAAAGGAATAAATGGAACTGATAAGTTAAATGAATTTTTATTAATCAAGTCGTAATTAAAGTTTAAGGAACTTCCAATTTCATCTTTGTTTACCAAATGTAGTTTGGAATTAATTAAAGAAAGACCGTAAACTTCATATTCATTTTTTCTTGTTAGCTTCGTTGTGTAGTCTTTATCAGATCTTTCTTTAATAATGATTGTTTGTGGAAAACCTTCGTTTTCAATGCAAAAATACTGCTGAATAAAAGGCCTGTTTAAATTTTGATTTTTTTTGATATGCAAATTAATATTTGCAAGAGATTTAATAAATATCTCAAGATCATTCGATGAACACAACGCCTCCAACAAACTTGTCTTCCCCACATTATTATCTCCAATAATTAAATTAAATTGTCCTAAATCTTCTAGTTTTAAGTCATCGAATTTTTTAAACCCGCTAACTTCAAAAGATTTTAAATGATTTTCTTCCATAAAACAAATTATTAAATATAAAAATACTCAAAATACTCTAATTGATACTATTTTTATCTTTTTACTATATTTTACAATTACTCCAATATCGAGCCCAAACATCTTTTCATTTCCTCATTTGGCATTTGCTTATGAGCTGCTGTACATGGCATCAAATTCGCATTTCTTAATTTTGCTAAACAGAATCTTTAATTTCTTGCAAACATATAACATCAGCTGGGTTTGTTTTGAGCCAATCTATAAATCCTTTTTTTATAGCTGCCCTTATACCGTTTAGGTTGTAAGAGATGATGCGCATAATATTTTTTTTGTAAATGTAAATACATAGATTTTATAACTGAAAATAATTAATTCGAATTTTTCATATACATTTATACAAACGAATAACAAATGGAAAATCAAGAAACAAATCCAGTACTTCCTTCATAACAGGAAGATTCATCTATTTTTTCAGAAGACGATTTTTCAATTGGTATTTATGACAAACACATAAGGCAAGCAAGAAATGCGATATTTCTAACAGCAGGATTAATACTTTTAAGTGTTATCATATTAATGTTCAATTTACCCGAAGTTTATGAATATTTGTGGGTTGATTTACTTTTTTACGGCACTTTTATTGGTGGCTTTGTTGCGCTTGGTTTTTGGACAAAAAAGAAACCCTATAATGCCATAATAGGAGCGCTAATTTTATATGGTGCGTATATTGCAATAAACGCATTTTTGGACATTAAAACTTTATATTCAGGAATAATTATGAAGATTATCATTATCTCTTTATTAGTTAAAGGTCTTTCAGATGCTAAAGCAGCACAAGAAATGCAATTATTAAAAAGATAATTATTCCAATATCGGTCTTAATCATCTTTCCCTTTCATACTTTTATATTTTTTATTTTATCTAAGCCAAACGATTTACTTTGTGGGTAAGAAATATATGAAACCGAAACTGATGATACAGTTTTTTAACAGCTGCAAGTATGCCGTCTACATTTTAGGACATGATGTGCATGTTTTGGAAGATATTATGGCTTGTAAATAGATTGTAATGGTAGTTGAATAGATAATAATTTTAAATCAATTATCTCATCCAACTTTGTATAAATGGCAGCTTGCCATTCTCTTTTTTCATCTTTACTAAAACAATGCACAGAAAAAACTTCAGGCTCTACCAGAATGTAATATTGTAATGAATCAATTTTTTGGTACTGAATAAATTTATCAACTGTATCATATTTTCTTGTGTTATCGCTGAGCACTTCAATTATCAATGAAGGATGTTGTTTTATATATTTGTTTTCGTGGTCAGATTCGTCAATAGTTACAAAAATATCAGGATAGGTATAGTATTCCTCTGCTTGGATTTTACATTTTACATTTTCAAAATAAATTTTCTCTAAAGGTTTTTTTAGGGCATTTCTTAGATAAAAGTAAAGATTTCCAACTATTTCATTATGTAAATCAGATGTTCCAGACATATCATATAATTGACCTTTAATAAATTCGTGGCGAATGTCAGATGTTTCATCTAACAAAATATATTCATCTACCGTATAAATTTTATCATCTATTGCTTGCATCATAAAATTTCTTTTCTCAAATTTACATATTTATATACATTATTCCAATATCGGCCTTAACCATCTTTCCATTTCATCTTTAGTCATTTTTTTACGAGCTGTGTAATCATCAAACTGGTCCTGCTCTATTTTACCCACACCAAAGTATTTGCTTTGTGGGTGTGCAATGTACCATCCACAAACGGATGATGCTGGATACATAGCAAGCGATTCTGTTAAATGGATGCCAGTTGCTTCTTCGCCTCCAAGTAGTTCAAATAGTTTGTACTTTTCTGTATGGTCGGGGCAAGCAGGATAACCAGGCGCAGGGCGTATACCACTGTATTCTTCTTTTATCAATTGCTCGTTTGTAAGCTGCTCATCTTTTTCGTAACCCCAATAATCCGTTCTGGTTTTTTTGTGTAGCAGTTCTGCAAATGCTTCTGCAAAACGATCTGCCAATGCTTGCAAAATTATTTTATTGTAATCATCTTGTGCGTCGTCAAATTTCTTGATGTGTGGTTCTATCCCTTCAATGGTCACGGAGAAGGCGCCCATGTAATCAGAAGCCCCCTGTCCCCCGAAGGGGGAACTTAGATTGTTGGTTTCTTTAAGACTTGGTTGTACTTCTAAAATCAAACTTATTTGCTCGATTGTATTATCGGCATTAAATAAAACATCATCATTTGTAAATCGTATTACTTTAAATCCTTTATTATTCAACCATTCAGTTCTTACTTCATCAGATTCTTTGTTCTCGGGCAACTGATGTATCAATCCATCAATTTCAATAACCAATCTTCTATCTAAGCAAACTAAGTCGGTTATGTAATTACCAATGATATGTTGCCTTCTAAATTTATAATCATCTAATTTCTTAGATTTTACCAGTTCCCACAAAGCTGCTTCTGCATCTGTTGGTTTGTTTCTATGATTCAGTGCAAACTCTTTCAATAAAGGATAAATTATTGGGTCTGCCCACTGATATCCAAAGCCAATACTTTCCGCCCCTTCGCTTCGGGCAATTGACCCCTCTATCTCTCCCGAAGGGGGAAGAATACTAGAAGATATACCCGAAGATGGTTTAATAAAATCTGCTAGTGATAAATTCGGTTGTCCTTCAGCTTTTTTAATTTGTTGCCGAAGGAATTGGAGAGTTACTTGTCCTCCCCCTTCGGGGGAGTTAGAGGGGGCTTTTTTATTGATAGTAACCGTATCCGCATCCGTTCTTTCTGCTTCCCAAAAACCAATCACACCCTTTGCATTCAACCATTTTTCATCAATGATTTGTTTCAATAAAACTTTTGCATCATTGTATAATTCTGTAGCTTGTTTGCCTACCACTTCATCCGTTAATATTTGTGGAAACTTACCATGCAACTCCCACGCTATAAAAAATGGTTGCCAATCTATATACTCAGCTATTTCTGCCAAATCATAACTATTAAAAATTTTTGTGCCGGTAAATGTAGGTGGCACTGGGATATAATTTTCCCAATCTATTTTTGCGCCATTGCTTTTTGCCTCAGCATATTTTTGAAATTGCTTGGAGGTGCGCTTGTTGGCAAAATCTGTTTTAAGCGTCTCGTATTCGGCTTTAATATTGCCTAAGAAATCAATTTTAGTTTCCTTGTTGAGTAGGCTGCCGGCCACAGTAACACTTCGGCTCGCATCTAACACATGCACTACGCCGTGTTCATACTCAGGAGCTATCTTTACGGCCGTGTGCATACGACTTGTAGTAGCACCACCAATCAACAATGGAATATCCATTTTCAATCTCGTCATTTCTTTACCAATGTGTACCATTTCGTCAAGCGATGGTGTTATCAATCCGCTCAAACCAATGATATCTACATTGTGCTTTTTTGCTTCGCTCAATATTTTATCAGCCGATACCATCACACCCAAATCAATAATATCATACCCATTACAACCAAGTACAACGCCCACAATATTTTTTCCAATATCATGCACATCACCTTTTACAGTGGCCAATAATATTTTTGCTGCTCCTGCACTTTCTTCATTTACTGTACCTGCTACGAGATGCGCATTTTTCCTATCTTCTTTCTCCTGCTCAATAAATGGCGTCAACACTGCCACCGCTTTTTTCATCACCCTTGCACTTTTTACCACTTGTGGCAAAAACATTTTTCCTGCACCAAACAAATCACCTACTATATTCATACCATCCATCAGCGGGCCTTCTATCACTTCAAGCGGGCGTGGATATTTTAACCTAGCTTCTTCTGTATCTGCATCTATGTAATCTGTAATACCATTTACAAGCGAGTGCGCCAATCTTTTTTCAACAGATTCGTCTCTCCACTTTTCATCTTTTACAATTTCTTTCCCTTTGGCTTTTACGGTTTCTGCAAAATTTATTAAAGCTTCGGTTGCTTCATTGTTGTCATTGTTTTTATTGAGCAATACATCTTCGCAAAGTTGTTTTAATGTTGGTTCTATATCGTCATAAATGACCAATTGCCCTGCGTTTACTATGCCCATATCCATACCAGCTTGTATAGCATGATACAAAAAAACACTGTGTATCGCTTCACGTACATGGTCGTTTCCTCGAAACGAAAACGACACATTACTTACACCACCACTTACTTTCACAAGTGGCATCAATCTTTTTATTTCCCTGGTGCCTTCAATAAAATCCACTGCGTAGTTATTGTGCTCTTCAATACCTGTAGCTACAGCAAAAATATTGGGATCAAAAATTATTTCTTGCGGAGCATACCCTACTTGCTCTGTTAATATTTTATAGGCCCTATGGCAAATTTCTACCTTTCGTTCTTTGGTATCTGCCTGTCCTTTTTCATCAAAGGCCATTACAATTACTGCCGCACCATAACTTCTACAAATATGCGCTTGCTCTATAAATTTCTCCTCTCCTTCCTTCATCGAAATAGAATTCACAATACATTTTCCCTGTACGCATTTTAGCCCTGCTTCTATAATTTCAAATTTAGAAGAGTCAATCATTATCGGAATTTTTGCGATATCCGGCTCTGCTTGCACAAGGTTTAAAAAAGTGCGCATAGCTTCCACACCTTCTAGCATGGCATCATCCATATTTATATCAATAATTTGTGCGCCACCTTCTACTTGTTGGCGTGCTACAGACAGGGCCTCTTCATACAAGCCATCTTTTATAAGGCGTGCAAATTTTTTGCTACCTGTTACGTTTGTTCTTTCACCAACGTTTATAAAATTTGTTTCGGGGCGTACAATAAGGGGCTCTAAACCGCTTAATCGTAAATATGGGTGTATTGTATTCATTTTTAAAATTGAACCACAAAGTCAGAAAGAGACAGAGGGTCACTAAGTTTTTTTTTGAACCACTAAGCCTCAAAGAGAATAAGCGGCACGAAGAATTTTTAAATTTATTTATATTAAAAACGTTCTAATAGTTTAACCTTATAGAATCATTCGTTTAATTCCGTTTTTTATTAACGGCACATGAAAATTGATAATATATCCCAATCTTCTTTCAGATAATTTTAAATAACTAAGCATTTGTGCTTCCCAAACAGGATGTGATATTACGTGGGCTTTTAATTCTACAATTACTGCATCCCCTACAAGTAAATCTAACCTCAACCCATCATCTATCTTTAATCCATTATACATTATTGGCACTGCTTTTTGCCTTTCTACGGAAATATTTCTATTTTTTAATTCATACTCAAAGCACTTTTCATAAACACTTTCTATTAATCCAGAACCTAATGCTACATGAATAGAATAAGCAACATCCACGATCTGCTTTCCAATTTCTTCTTCCATTGAGGTTAATGAACTATACATAAATATTTTCTTTGTGAAACTTTTTCACTTTCTGTCTTTGTGGTTCTACACTTCTTCAACAACAGGCATTACCCTTGGTTTAAAGTTCTTCACCGCATCTGCAATATGTTTTATATGCTCAGGCGTTGTGCCACAGCAACCACCAACAATATTAAGCCAACCTTCTTTTGCCCACTCTTCAATAATATGAGCCGTTTCGTGTGGTTGTTCATCGTACTCTCCAAAAGCATTTGGCAAACCTGCATTCGGATATGCAGATGTATAGCATGCTGCAATTTGCGAAAGCTCCTCCACATGCGGACGCATTTCTTGAGCACCCAAAGCACAGTTAAGCCCAACGCTAAGTGGCGCTGCATGCATCACAGAAATATAAAATGATTCCAACGTTTGCCCACTTAATGTGCGTCCCGAAGCATCGGTAATTGTTCCCGAAATCATGATCGGAAGTTCGGCAGCCCCTCCAATCCTTCCCCAAGGGGAGAGTGAAGTAGAAGATTCTAGCGAATATTGTTTCTGTATTTCCTTTCTTTTTTCGCTAACATCGTCGAGATTTCCGATCCCTTCGGGGGAGACAGAGGGGGCCCTAAAATAATTCTTTATAGCATAAATAGCCGCCTTTGCATTCAGCGTATCAAAAATTGTTTCTATCAAAATAATGTCCACACCACCGTCTACCAAGCCGCTAATTTGCTCTGTATATGCTGCTGCCACTTCATCAAAAGTTACGGCTCTAAAACCAGGGTTGTTTACATCGGGTGAAAGGGAAAGTGTTTTGTTTAATGGCCCAATTGCTCCTGCTACAAAGCGATGTTTATCGGGATTCATTGCAGTATATTTATCAGCAGCTACTCTTGCACATTTGGCAGATGCTAGGTTTAATTCATACGCCAATGACTGCATATCATAATCTGCTTGGGCAATGGTAGTACTGCTAAAAGTATTTGTTTCTATTATATCTGCGCCTGCTTCCAAATACATTTCGTGTATGCCTTGTATAATGTTGGGCTGTGTAATACTTAGCAAATCATTATTGCCTTTTACATCGGTATGCCAATCTTTAAATCGTTCGCCCCGGTAGTCGGCTTCTTCCAATTTGTGGCGCTGTATCATAGTGCCCATAGCACCATCAATGATGAGTATTCGTTCCTTTAATATTTCTCTAATATCCATATACAAAATTTCTATTCTCAAATAAATAGTTATGCAAAATAAAAGATTGTGTATTGAAACGATTTGCAAATCTGCACGAAGGTATTTTTGGCAGAAAATGTATTTCGTTTATTAGTTCAATCTTTTAAAATGTGCGAAGGTGAACAATAAACAAATCTTGCGTCGCACAGTGCAAAAGTAAGCCATGAAAGGGTTATAACAAAATGAATTTTATACTGCCGCAAATGCACGAATAAAAAAAGGAATGAACTATTCGTACATTCGTGGGATAATTAACTATGAGGTAGTTATATAATTCTCTACAGGAATACGATTGCTAATACTTTTTGCCAATGTCATTTCATCGGCATACTCCAATTCTCCACCAAAGGCAATGCCACGGGCAATAGTAGTAATTTTTACTTGCACACCTTTAAGTTTTCTACCAATATAGTAAATGGTTGTATCACCCTGTATATTGGGGTTTAGGGCAAAAATAACTTCTTCTATGGCCTCGTCTTTTATGCGCTGCACCAGAGCGTCTATGGTAAGTTGGTCTGGGCCAACACCATCTAGCGGAGAAATGATACCTCCTAAAACATGGTATAATCCATTAAATTGCTGCGTACTCTCTATTGCTATTACATCTCTAATGCTTTCTACAACACATATAAAATTTTGCTTACGGCTTGTGTTTATACAAATATTACAAGTTTCAGTATCTGATACATTAAAGCATCTTTTGCAAAACTTTATTTCATTCCTCATTTTGGAAATAAGATGGCTAAACATATCTACTTCTTGCGTTTGTTGTTTTACCAAATGCAATACAAGTCGCAGCGCTGTTTTTTTACCAATACCTGGCAGCTTGGCAAATTCATTTACCGCATTTTCTATAAGTTGAGAGGAAAATTGCATGGTTGCAAAATTAGTTTATTTTACAAGAGAAAAACAAGGCAGTTTTTTATAAATTAATGTCTCTCTCATTATCCCAGTCTGCCTTTACTGATAACTTTTGAGGGAGGGTAACAGCTTTTTCGGGTTGCTTTTTATTTTTATAATCGCCTGCTGTCCATTTACCGTTTTTATCATCATCATATAAAATTCTTATCCCATATTCCCCAGGAGGAAATAAGTTATTTGACCATTCGTTGCTTGTTAGCACATAAGAAAACCTTACTTCCTCACCAGAAAGAAATTGCAACACGGGGTTTCTCTTCAAATCAAGTTCCTTAAATCTCAGTATAAGTTTACCATAATCTTCTATACGTTTTGTTGTAAACCTAATGGTATCATTTTTAGCTATTTTAAGTCCTGTAGAATCTTTTACAGCAGCTGTGTCTATAATTAAGATCAGTGGCTGTTCCGCTTGCCATTTTGAGGAAATTGTTATAATTTTTGCATTACTATCTATGGCATATTTTAGGCCATTTATTTTTTTATAAAATGTATCTACAATATACATTTTCGTACTGTCAAATATAGCCAGCGCATTATTGAATCTTAGCTCTATTGGTTCTAGTAAGTCTTTTGTGGCACCTATATTTGATGTGTAGCGCAGTTTTTTGTCTATCGCTTTTTTAGAAGTGGTCACTGTATTTGCATTACTGGATTCTTCCTTTTTTTCTGCGTAAGCAAAAAGGGTTATTGATTCGTTTTTTGCTGCAGAAATATCTGTATCAGCAAAGGCAAATAATTCAGATGCAGAATTATATGTTTTTCCACCGTCACCATCTTTTAAAGCATATATTTTAAAATCCGTTGCAGGTAAATTTTTAAATTCAAAACTCCCATCTCTTTTCAACTTTGCAATATAGTTTGGCTTCTTTTTGGTCACTGTGCTATCTACCGCATCCCTGTATAAGATAACAAACAATGTACTATCTACATTTCCAGTTTCTGCTATTATAACTTTACCCGAAATGGTTGAAGAGTCCAATGTATTTCCCGTTGAAAAGGTATAAGATAAATTTTTAAGGATATTGCTTTCATTTATATCCCTTATTGCATCTCCAAAATCTATCGTGTAAGTTGTATTGGGCAACAATGTATCTCTAAATTTGAGGGTAATACTCCTTGGATTGGCAGTAATAGAGGGATTCTTATTTTGCAACGGAGAAATAATAAGATTTTGGGTCAAATCCTGTACATCAATATATTCATTAAATTCAAACACAATCTTATTGGAGCTCACATTCCTACTACCCTCTACAGGGCTTGTTTTTACCAATTTTGGTGCTATCGAATCCTTTGGACCGCCAGCAGGTAGTCCAATCTGTGCACAGCCCCCAGCAAAGATTGAAACACTTATAAAAAACGCCGCAACAATAAAGTAGAAAATATTTACACGTAATCTCATTATATTTGAAAATAATTTTGTTCAAAATTAACGTGTTAATGTCAACTGTTTAAAATAATATTGTAATGGAATGTTATAATAATTTTTAATGAACAGAACGATTCTAAGAAACTTTTATGATTTTAATTTCGTCTTTATAAAAAAACTACCATGAAAAAGATTATTTTTTTGGCTCTTTCCGTTTTATTCTACCAATTTTCTACAGCCCAAGCTTATGAAGGGCTAATAGATTATAATAAGAAAAGCCAACCTGCTGTGTTGATAGATTACAAATACCCGCAAGAAACAGTAGAAAAAATTTTAAAAGATAAATTGGAGCGACTTGGCTTAAAGGTAAAAAGCAGCAAAGGCTTTTTGCTTGTCTATAACGCAGTTATCTCTAGTATCAGTAGTACCGCTATGGATTATGCTTTTCAAGTAGACAGAAAAAGCAAGAGAGAGAAAGACATTATCGTAATTTCAATGGTAATGAATGTAAGCGAAGCTAGCACTACCGCAGAAAACAGTACAAATGCAAAAACCTTTTTGAATGAACTTGCCCCTGCTATTGAAGGTTTAAATACCGACAATATGATCAACGAACAGTATCAATCTTTATCTAAAGCGCAAAAGAAATACAAAAATTTACAAGATGACCAAGCTAGCTTAGAAAAGAAAATACGGAACTTGCAAGACGACCTAAGTAAGAATGGCAGAGAACAAATTGAACAACTAAATGAAGTAAAACGACAAGAAGAAATTTTGGAAACACTAAAGGCTAAGAAAGCGGGCAAATAAAATGCTACTTTATAAAACTAAAAATCCCACTTGTATTAAGTGGGATTTTTAGTTATTCGATATTTAACATTCATTCTTATTCTGCTGCTACAAACTTCATAGAAATAGAATTTACGCAATGCCTCGTATTTTTTTCTGTAAATCTTTCACCAATAAATACATGACCCAAATGCCCGCCGCAATTATTACAAACAATTTCTGTACGGCTTCCATCAGCGTCTGGCACTCGCTTTACTGCACCTGCAATTTCATCATCAAAACTTGGCCAACCGCAGTGGCTATCAAATTTACTATCTGATGTGTACAATGGCGCATCGCATTGGCGGCAAATATAAGTGCCTGCACTTTTGTTGTTTGTATATTCTCCTATAAAAGGACGTTCCGTTCCTTTTTGGAGTATTACGTATTCTTCTTGTGGGGTGAGTTTGTTTAACTGCATAATATAAAGATAATAAAATTAAAACCTTCTTCATTTCAAATACGCATTTGCAACAAAGAAAGTTTTGTAGACTTTAACTTGCTCTTCCAATTTCGGTTGCAGCTTTTACTTCTATTAGCTTACCAGATTTTACATCATAAATATACCCATACACAGGAATGTTTTGTGGTACCAATGCATGGTTCTTAATTCTTTTTACATCATCTATAACTGCTTGCTCTTCATTACTAATCGTTAAAAAAGAAATATTATCGGCTTCATTAGAACCCCCTTCTTCTGATACATTTCTCCAACCTTTCTCATCTATGGTAGCAGTGGCAAGGCTCTTCGATAATAAATTTCGCATAATATCATCTGTAAAAAGTGTCATACCGCAGTCTGTATGATGTATTACAAACCACTCTGCAGTGCCCAATAGCTTGTGAGAAATAATTAATGAGCGAATTGCATCGTCACTTGCTCTGCCGCCAGCATTACGTATTACATGCGCATCACCCTCTGCAAGACCTCCATACTTTGCAGGGTCTAGCCGAGCATCCATACAAGTAAGTATGGCAAATTTTCTTGCTGGAGGCAATGTTAAATTCGCTTTTTCTCCAAAGCTTTCTGCATAATTTTTGTTGGCACTTAATACTTCTGCGTGCACCTTACTGTTTTCTTGTTGTAGCAATAAATCTGTACTCATAATGGTAATTTTATTAGTCTATAAATTTTATATAGTAAAGGTAATGCTTTAATATTATGATAAGGTTAAAAATAGAGATGATTATGCCTATGTATTTATATTTTTTATAATCGGGTAAAACCATTGCCCAATTATTACCGAATTAATTTGCGTGAAACTCGGCATATCAAAAAAAGAAAAATTAACTCTTTTCTATTTATTAATCTGAAAGATAAACTTACTTGAAGTACGGTATTGAATTGTATAAACCTACACTGACAATAAATTATTCAATATGAATTCCGAACCAATAACTGGTAGGCTAATTACCTTAATAAAAGAAGGGTGAAGTTTTAAAATAGAATTCCTTAAATTATCAAATGGGTAGTCATTTTCTGATCTAAATGAAACAAGCTTTTTTGAAATAGAATTTAGTAGGTGGGTTTCTTGGGTGGTCTAGACCCTTCGTAATAATGGCTTAGAGCTGTTAGCTATAAAAATTGAGCCAGATGCAATAGAAGCGCATAAAGACCATTTGTTATCTAACGCTCATGCAAAAAATATTGATTTGCCCAATTGATGGAAAAACACTGCTCGATTGCTAACAGCTTTCGACAAAGATTTAGCGTTGTTAAATACGAATAGGCACATAGCAAAAAAGACTTTAGGCGGGCGGCGGACAAAAACAAAATAGGGCTGTGAAAGTTCACAGCCCCAAATATTGTTATAAAAAAATATGAAAATTATCTTCTGCCGCTATAACCGCTGCTGTACTCTCTAGCTTCTCTACCGCCACCTTGTTTTGGCCTGCCCGTGTTTCCACCAGCACTTCTTCCACCACCGCCAGAGTTTCCACCAAAAGAGCGTTGTGGTCTTTGTGGTCGTTGCTGTTGTTTTGGCCTCCCCATAATACCATTAAAAGTTACATGGTAAGGGTGGTTGCTGGTTACCGGAATTTGTTTGCCTATTAATTTATGAATATCTCTTAGGCATTCTGTTTCTTCTGCTTCGCAAAAAGAAAACGAAATACCACTGGCACCAGCACGACCTGTACGCCCAATTCTGTGCACATAGGTTTCTGCAATATCTGGCAACTCGTAATTGATCACATGGGTAAGGTCGTCTACATCTATACCACGTGCTGCAATATCGGTAGCCACCAAAATACGGGTACTTCTGTTTTTAAAATTACTCAATGCACGTTGTCTTGCATTTTGCGATTTATTGCCATGTATAGCTTCGGCACTA
>JANMGS010000723.1:0-2736 GCA_031374745.1 Ferruginibacter sp.
ATTGCGTTTTTTCAAAACTTGGTCTGGACTCATAGGCACAGCCATTTCTATCATATCAATATCCCACTCTGCCCAAGCACCTTTGTACAACCATACCCTACAGTCATTCATATAATCGTAGTGCTTCAATCTTCTTACCGCTTCAAAAACACCATCCAAGCAAACCTTGTGTGTGCCATGAGGATCTGCTAAATCTCCGGCAGCATATATTTGGTGAGGTTTTATTTCGTCTATTAGTTTTGCAATGATGGCAAAATCTGCTTCACCAATGGGTAATTTTTCTACTACACCTGTTTCATAAAAAGGTAAATTCAAAAAGTGCGCATTTTCTTGTGGTACACCCACAAATCGACAAGTATTTTTCGCTTCTCCTTTTCTTATCAATCCTTTTACTTTTCTTAATGCTTCAATATCTTTTTCGCCATTCTTTTTTATTTGCAAAAAAGCCAATGCCTCGTCATACATCTTATCTATTTCGTCACTCACAATATTAAATGCCTTGTTATAGTCTTTTATGAATTCTATAAAACGCAAAGCCTCATCATCTGCTACAGCAATGTTTCCACTTGTTTGATATGCAACATGTACTTCGTGCCCTTGGTCTACCAATCGTTGAAATGTACCGCCCATCGAAATGATATCATCGTCAGGATGTGGACTAAAAATGATGACTCTTTTTTTAGCAGGATTTGCACGCTCTGGCCTGTGTGTATCATCTGCATCGGGTTTGCCGCCAGGCCATCCTGTAATGGTGTGCTGCAACTGGTTAAATACTTCTATGTTTATGTCGTAGGCTTGTCCATTTAAGGCCAATAGATCGCTCAAGCCATTCTGGTTATAATCGTTATTAGTAAGTTTTAAAATAGATTTATTCAAGGAAAGCGATAAATGCGTCACAGCTTTTTTAATCAAACCGGTATCCCACGATATTGCATCTGTAAGCCAAGGGGTTTTTCTGCGGGCAAGTTCCGCTGCGCTACTTTCGTCTAATACAAACAAAACATTTTGGTGTCCTTGCAAATAGGAGGCTGGTACGTATTCTGTAACCGGACCTTCTACCGCTTGCTGAATGATAGTTGCTTTTCTTTCACCCCAAGCCATTAAAACAATTCTTTTGGCTTTTAGAATGGTGCCGATGCCCATCGTTATTGCCTTCCGGGGTACATTTGCTACTCCGCCAAATTCATAAGCAGCATCAAATCGGGTCAAATGATCAAGTGTAATAATTCTAGTAACAGAACTTATATGACTACCTGGTTCATTAAAACCAATATGTCCGTTGCGACCAATACCCAGCAATTGAAAATCTATGCCACCAAATGATTCAATATTTTTCTCATAATTTTCGCATTGTTGTTTTATCAATTCTAATGGAATATTTCCATGAGGTATAAAGCAATTTTCTTTTTTTATGTCTACGTGGTTAAATAAATTTTCTTCCATAAAGCGCCAATAACTTTGTAGCGCATCTGGTTGTACACCGTAATATTCATCTAAATTAAAAGTTACTACATTTTCAAAACTAAGGCCCTCTTCTTTGTGTAAACGAATAAGTGCATTGTATACTTTTTTTGGCGTAACGCCAGTAGCTAGGCCGAGCACGCAGGGTAATCCCCTTTGTTGTTTTTGCTTTATAAGATGTGCTATTTCATTTGCAACAGCATTGCTTACTTCATCTACAGTTGGGTAAATATTGGTAGCTATTTTCTCAAAAGATATTAAGTTATTGGGAGCAAATAAATCTGGAGCCATAAATAATTTTTAATAAAATGTAAGATCTCTAAATTAAGTAAAAGTTATGAATTTGTATGATAATAATTTGTTAGTTTAAGAAAACTAAAGTTGTAAATTGCAGTAAATAATTTTATTAAACAAAAATACTTTATGGCAGTATTTATTAATGTTACAGAGGAAAAAAGTCATTACAATGACTTAGAAAAAATGGATGTATCGGAATTGCTCATCAAGATGAATCATGAAGATAGCATGGTGCCAATAGCTGTATCAAAAGTAATACCGCAAATAGAGAATTTAGTAACAAATATCATAGATAAAATGTTGGCTGGTGGTAGGCTTTTTTACATTGGTGCAGGTACAAGTGGCAGATTGGGTATTCTTGATGCCAGCGAAATTCCACCAACATATGGTTTGCCTTATGGATTGATAGTTGGTATCATTGCAGGTGGTGAAAAAGCTATACAATATGCGGTAGAAAATGCAGAAGATAGTATAGAAAATGGTTGGGAAGACTTAGCGGCTTTTGAAGTTAATGAAAAAGATGTAGTGATTGGCATCGCTGCAAGTGGAACTACTCCCTACGTTATTGGAGCTTTACACCAATGTAAAAAAAGAAATATTACAACCGGTTCTATAAGCTGTAACCCTGGCTCGCCTGTAAGTGAGCATGCAGACTTTCCAATTGAAGTAATTGCAGGCCCAGAATTTGTAACAGGCAGCACCCGCATGAAAAGTGGAACCGCACAAAAACTTATTTTAAACATGATATCTACAGCAGTGATGATAAAAATAGGTAGGGTAGAAGGTAACAAAATGGTGAATATGCAATTGAGCAATGATAAATTGGTAGACAGGGGTACCAAAATGCTTATGGAAAAAACGGGCATGAAAAATTATGAGGAAGCCAAAGCGCTGTTGGAAAAAAGTGGTAGCGTGAAGAAGGCGATGGATGCTATGCAGTAGGCAGTTGTTAGTTGTTAGTTGTTAGTTGTTAGTTGT
>JANMGS010000726.1:0-4822 GCA_031374745.1 Ferruginibacter sp.
CTGGCACCATTAACTCCTCCAAATAGCCCAATGCATATTGCCACTGTTTGATAAACTGGTTCCCAAAGCGCCTCTGCAAAGATGGGGTTGGTATGTCTAAAATATCTATGATGCTGGTTAAACCTAGCTTCTGCAATCGGCGGGCTGTTTCATCGTCTATACGAAGGGCTACTGGCGGTAAAAATGCCAATGCATTTTTTTCATCCCCATTTTTTACAAAGCTTGCTCCGGTTCCATAATGCGCCAAGGCCCAAGCAGCGCCAATGCTACCTGCCATGGCAATTTTTATGGTATAACCCAATTGTTGTAGTCGAGTAGTAATATTGCCAATATATTCCTCCTCGCCACCCCAAAGATGCGCACAACCCGTTGCATTTATGAGGATGCCATCCGGTGCATCAACCGCTACTATAGGTGAATAACGAATAAACCATACCGCCATTTTTTGTATTACCTCTTCAAATATTGTTGCCGGGTCTTCTTGTATGTTAAGTGCAGGAATGGTGGCCCTTGCATCGGCTAAGATGGCCCCTGCATAAACCCCTTTTTTTTCTGCTAAAATATTAGCAGCCGATACAATCATTCTGCCATGGTTCTTTTCATATAATACAAATGGCATATTGGCAAGGGCTGGGTTACGACGAATAATCCAATCTGTCTTTAAATATTTAAACCATATCACTAAGTATCTTGATGGCATCTTAGCCTGTTTTGCTTTGTTGAAAACTTTCTTTAACGATGGCGGGTTGGTTAACCAATTGGAATTTTTTATGTGCCCATTCCATTTCCCAATTGCCTGTTTTGCCGTTTCGGATTTTTTGCAGATCTACCTTCCACCTAGGCAAGCCAACACCGGGCATGTTGTTTTGTAATTCGCTAGGTAGGGATTCAATTTTCCAACGGGTTACACATGCCGTAGTATTTATTTTATTCGTTTGTGTGTTTAAAACAAAGCCCGTTACCTTGCTTTTTTCCACCGCTAGTTGAAACCTTCTTGAATTGTAAAAATTAAGGTTAGACATTTCTGCCACCATGGCCGTAATGCTGTTGCATTGCAAGGCTTGCTCTATACACCAGTTGGTTTCTTTTTCGTTTGTGGGATGTACAAAAATTATTTTGTGTGGCTGTATGCCAAACATGCTTAATGCAGCAGGATATACTTGATGCGCATTGTTTATCCAGATGATGATGGCATTGTCTGGCAAACAAGTAGCAATGGTTGCTGCAACAAAACCGGTAGATGCAGCTAGTTGAGACGGGTTGTTGGTTATAAATTCGTGCATGGATGCTGTAGGAAATATACCCAACGGAAAGTTATCCTTTAGCATATACAGCCCATGCTTTTGCGCCAGCTTACCGGTAGGCGATTTTATTCCACCCAATGACAAAATCTCTTTCCGTAAATTATTTAATATTATTGATTGATTAACCATAACAAACCCGATCTCTACAACAAAGCTATCATTTTTAAGTGATAAAATGCTAAATATTTTAGTATTTTGGGTGATTTGTTTATATCTTTTTTGGAGGGATGGCGGGCGGATGTAGAAGGGTTTTGGGTTTTTAAACCAAATGGCTTGTCATAAAACATTTTAAGATAATTAGAGGCTGACTAACTAAATGTTTTGTGAAACCGAACCAAGGGAAAGGCGAACTTTTACTTTGGACTTAAAGTAAATATTCCAAAGTCAAAGAAATTATTGTAATGTCGTTACGACAATACGCTGTTGATATCGTTAAGCAAAAGATTATTAATAGCTTTGAAAATAGTAGGATACCGTATATATTTGTGTTGGTGGCAAGCTTAATTGACCACCCTGCTAATTCAAACAGCATGACAAAACCCAATTTTTAACCAATTACCCAAAAAAGTTTAAAAATAATTCCACCTTTTTTATTAACTGTCAGTAATATTCACTATATTTGCATCAGATTAGTTCTTTGAAGAGTGATTCGATGTCTTTGTTCTAAGTGGAGTTCCTTTGACTGTCCGAAAGGACAAACCTTAACAGGTAAAGTAACAGCACACATTCATTCCCCGTTCTGTACGTCAGCATTGTGGCAAGAATTGTCAAGAAATATGGCAAGAAATGACGCAAGGTGATAAGATGGAAAGATGAAATGATTGAATTGTTATTATGCGATATTGATTTTAATACGCAGGAATTTTAAGAGAGTGTACGAGAACATTGCCTACGCACTTAGGACATAGACGCCTAACTGTTCATATATCCCATTATTGGTTACGCAGGGCAATAATGGTGTTGTCTCAAAACAATATATATATGAGCAGATTAAAACAAAATCGAATCATTGATAATGCAATAAAAAGTGTTGCATCTATCACACAGAGCCAGTGTTCTCTTTCGGAATCAGACTTAATTGTCGTAAATGAGGTATTAGAAAGACTTCAGTTCTTGAAACGAAAAAAAGGTAAGACCAATGAACAAATTCGTGATGAAATTGCGAACGTAGTTGTACTTCTTATTGAGTTTTTTGCTAAAGACTAAATTGTTGAAACTAAGATGCCAAATGATAACCCGAACACTCCTTAAATTTTTTCAATCACACAAAATGGATTTAGGTAACATAATCAAAAATATTAGAAAGCAAAAAGGACAAACTCAATCTGAGTTTGCGCTTTCGTGTGGCATTACGCAAACTTATCTTTCACAAATAGAAGGTAATTTAAAAGAGCCCAACCTTGCAACCTTAAAGCTAATCAGTGAGAATTTAAATGTTCCATTGCCCATATTATTCTTTCTATCAATGACAGAAGAAGATGTTCAGCCTAACAAAAGAAAGGCATTTCAAATTGTTAGTCCTTCTGTGAAATCTTTAGTTAATGAATTCTTCGCCGTCTAAGAATGAATCTTATAAGAAGTATGAGTTTAAAAAATTCTGCCACATTATAGGGTTTAAGCAAAGTGAGATAATGAATTTACTCACTTCCATCGACAAGAATTATAAAGAATGGTCAGAAGTTAAAGAGGATAAGACTGGAAAAGCAAAAACCTATTTAGATGGAACTATTAAGACCAGGACATTCAGAAATCCCTCACAATTATTAAAAGTTGTTCAAAAGAGGATAAAGAATAACATGATTGATAAAATTCCCCTTCCTGATAATGTTCATGGAGGTGTAAAAAAAAGAAGCAACATAACAAACGCAAAGGCACATCAAGGCAATAAATACCTTTTTGAAACTGACTTACAAGAGTTCTATCCAAATATCAATATGGCTCGTGTCTACCAGACTTTTTATAATCTTGGTTATTCGGCACATATTTCTCATTGGCTGACTACATTAACAACAAGGAAAAATGAATTGCCGCAAGGTAGCCCAACAAGTACAGGTATTTCAAACTTAGTATTTCTACAAACAGACTATAAGCTCATCAAGCTTTGTAAAGAGCATAATATTACATACACAAGATATGTTGATGACCTGACCTTCTCATCTCAACAGGATTTTGGACATTTGGTTGCTGAAATACTTAACACCGTTATAAATGACAATTTTAAAATCAGTCGGAGAAAGACAAATTATGAAGGTGAACAAACTGTCACCGGAATAAAAGTTCTTCTAAATAAGATTGATGCACCGCAAAAAATACTTGATAAAGCTAAATTGGAAGTAGACACTAAAGCAGAAATAAAGCCATATACTAACTACTTAAATAATATCAGAAAGACTAACAAAAAATCCAAAAAGGCAGCCACCAACATTGGTGATAAGCTTTAATCAATACCCTAAAAATGACACAGCAAAATCTTACTAAATTAATAGAAGATTGTAAAGAAATCGAACACCAAATTTGGACAGACTATGTTGATGTAAACGAAAAGTGCGAGCCAATAATCGACGGGATTGTTGACATCGAAAAGTATCTATCCTCAAAATTTCAAATACTTTGGATTTTAAAAGAACCATATGACGATGTGGAAGATGGGCTTGCTGCAGGTGGCGGCTGGCATTTTGCAAATGACTTTTTAGCTCCTACTGGTTTCTATAAAAGAATGGGACGTTCAAGAACAACATGGCAGCCCATCATTTACGTAAATTATGGACTTCTCCATGGTTGTATGAACTTTGACGACATGGATTACATTCGCAACAACCAAACTATGACGGAAATTGTGAGACACATTGCAGTAATCAATGTAAAAAAATTACCTGGCTTTACACGAACGAATGACTTCGGTCCTATTTGGGCTGCCTATAACAAGCATAAACAACTACTTCATAAACAAATCGACACTTACAATCCTAACATTATTATTGGTGGTTCAACACTTCATTTATTTTATAAGGAACTTGGGTTAGAAAAGGACAAAGAAAAAGTATTTGGCTGTGTTGAATATTATGAAAAAGACGACAAATTATTCATAGCTGCTTATCATCCTGCACAAACTACTGTTACAAGGGACAGATATGTAGATGATATCATTAACTTAGTAAAACAGTGGACAGCTACTCAAACAAGCCAGCCACCAACAAAAGGTTTGCCGCAAGGCTGGCTGACGGAATAACAATCGACTGTTGTACTACTATCAACTAATATCGGGCTTGACCGAATTCTATTTAGCTTTTAGTTGTTAACTTCAACTTCAGTTTTTCAATCGGCGTCAATTGCCGGGCGGACACAGCAACAATTCCAGCCCTGCGGCAAGCCTCAAACGTAAGCTGCCATTTTTTAGATGACCGACTTCATGAAACTAACAGAAAGAGCAACAAAATATTTTAGCAAACTTACACGCATTGACAAATTTTATATTGACAGGGAAAAGACTATTGAGTATTGTAGAAAACAGAATTTTA
>JANMGS010000765.1:0-7114 GCA_031374745.1 Ferruginibacter sp.
TCATTTTCTGCTGGGGTGAGGTTGTTAAAAAAGTAAGCCATTTCTATTCGTTCCCCTTTTTTTGTAGTGGCATAAAGTGCTTTGGTCAATACCCACGAAGTGCTACCACCTTTCATACCTGCATGTTTTAGCCATTGTTTATTTGCTGGGTTTTCCATCAAGGTTTCCAATACCAATGAAAGGATGGCATAGGTATCTTCATCAAAAAAGGCTCTATTATTTAAAATGCTACAAATGCGCACATATTCTTTTGTGGTAGATGCGGGTAAACGGTCGCTCCAAACCTTTTGCATTTTCATAGTAAGATCTTGCGGGCGAAATTTTAATTTTAAAATGGTATCGTACTTGAGTGCTTTGTGCATATCATATATGTAACGTGCATACTGCTCTTCCGATAATTTTTTTATTGCCTTCAAAATATCTGCTTCTTTTTTGCCCATTGGGTTCTGGTACATAAAAAGAGAAGCTACCATGGGGTATATGGCACTGTGTTGTTTTAATCCAAGTATCTCTATATTTTCTTTTACTCTATCCAGCCCCAATAAATCCAACAAATATTCTGTATTTGCATTGCTGCTAAACATGATCATACCCCTGGCCACATCCAATAAAATTACGCTATCCCCGTTTAAGAAACCTTTGTTTTTCTCGTATGCTAACCAATTGGCATGGGCATTTCCGTCTGTTAATGGTATATAATAACGTTCCAAATCCGACAAAGGAACCATTTCATTTTCATTAATTTCATTTTTAACAACTTGCTTAGCAAATTCAATGGCTATCAATATTTTTACCGTACTGGCAAGCGGCATCATTTTGTTTTCGTTGAGGTGCGCTATAACCTTGTCGTTTTGGGTAAGAAAAAGCGATGCTTTGCTTTTATTTTTCTGTATAAATTGCAAAAGTAAATCAGCAGGGGTTTGTGCCTGTGTAAATTTGCCAATAAAGAGACCAAGGATAATAAGTAGATATATTTTTTTCATTTTATATTATGTAAAATAGCCATCTTAATTATAAGAACGAAATTTTTATATAAAAAGTATTAATAATTCAATTTATGGAAATAAATTAAAATGTATTTTTCCACATCATACTTTCTACGGGTACATCTGGTTGTCCGCTGTATTTTGCATTCTTCTTTTGGTTGTATTTTACTTCTATTTCACCATCTACCGGGAAATAGATGAGTTGCCCAATAGGCATTCCTTTGTAAACCCTTACTGGTTGTTTTACAGAAATTTCCAAGGTCCAATGGCCGCAAAAACCAACATCTCCCTTGCCAGCAGTAGCATGTATATCTATGCCCAAACGGCCTGTAGATGATTTGCCTTCTAGAAAGGGCACGTGTGCATGGGTTTCGGTATATTCTTCTGTTACGCCCAGGTAAAACATGTGTGGCAATAACAAAATACCTTCTTCCGGAATTTCAAAATGTTTGATGCGGTTGTGTTTTTTTGCATCTAGCTCTGCATGTTCGTAGGTAGCCAAGTTTTTGCCAAGGTGCACATCGTTGCTATTGCTGCCAAGGCTTTCTCTCAAATAAGGAACAACCTTGATGGTACCTTTTTCCATTTCTTCTAAAATTCTTTTGTCGCTTAAAATCATATTTTATTTTTGTTTTTGCCACTAATGTCACGAATTTTCTCGAATGCTGTTTATTATTCGTTTTCATTCGTATTATTCGTAGCTGTAAAAATTTGCATGGTAAATTTAAAAGCATTTATACAAATTAGTTGAGGGCTATTTTTCTCTTACTTTTGCAGCATGCCTCTCATCTATCACCAACAAATAAATGCCGCCACAAAAATAGGTGTTTGGCATATTACAGAAGCCGAAGATTTTTTTTTACAGCAATTTTCTTTACAACGCAGCATTACGCACCCACACAAGCGCCTGCAACACCTAGCTGGCAGGCATTTGTTGAGAGATTTATTTCCGAATTTCCCATTGGCACTTATACAAATAGCCGACACCAGAAAACCGTTTTTGGCTGATGAAGCCTTCCATTTTTCCATTTCGCACTGTGGTGATTATGCTGCGGCTATAGTAAGTACAGAAAACAGGGTGGGGGTAGATATAGAAATACCGCACCCCAAAGTAGAACGCATACAGCATAAATTTTTGACAGAAGTAGAAAAAGAAATATTAACAGCTGTAAATAATGAGGGACATCCCGAATTCTCGGGACTCACCACGGCATGGAGTATTAAAGAAGCGATGTTTAAATGGCAAGGAGAAGGGGAGGTGGATTTTAAGAAGCATATGCTAATAAAATCATTAAAAAAATCTGAAGACGGCTTTGTAGCTGATTGTGTTTTTGAAAAAGAAGAGGCTTTTTATTTGGAAGTGCATAGTATGTTGGTGGGGGAGAATAATTTGAGCTGGGTGGTTACATAATATCTGTCAAGGCTCTTAACTAAGCAACTTGTGTATAGATCTGTATATAATAACTTTCCCATCGTTGGCTTTTACAAAAAATTATTTGTTATTTACTCAACTCCAATTACAATATACTCATTATACTTTTTTTACAAACAATTTTTTAAGAACTTTAATGCTAATAAACAAACCTATTATTGGCAAAAAAGCAGCCACCATATTATTTTATTTTTATTACAATTTTGTGTTTGCCTTTGCATAGCATTTCACAAAATAGTTATTTTTATAATATTCAGAGCTATAACGCTGATAACGGTTTTAAGCCTTTTCAAACCAGCTCCTATATTACAGAAGATAAGCAGGGCTTATTGTGGGTAGGGACAGATAATGGACTTTTTAGTTTTGATGGACTTTTTTTTAAATTGTATAATCATAAATACAAGGTAGCGACTTCTGCACCATCTAATTTGGTACAATACAATTACCAAGATATTCATGGCCGCTATTGGGCAAATATTGCAGCAAAAGGTCTTTATAATTTTTTTCCTAATGAAGGTACATTTAAAAAATTTACTGCCGCCAATGAAAAGGCATTCAATATTAATAATTACCAGCTTTCATTACCTTTTGAAGATAGCGACAGTAACCTTTGGTTTGGGATATTACCTTATGGCATTGCTAAATACAATCATGCCAATAATACCTTTACAGCTTATAATATTTGTTTTCCGGATAACTGTGGTCGCTTTAGAACGGCATCTTGGGTTAGTAAATTTTTAGAAGATTCAATAGATAAAAGTTTTTGGCTAGTTACCAATCGAGGGCTCGTACATTTCTATCCGAATACTGGAAAGTATGATGTGTTTTATGATAATGCTTTTAATAATGCCCTTACTGATGGGTCAGCGATATTTACAGCTATATGTTCTGATAACAACAACGATATTTGGTTAGGTACTTGGGGGCAAGGCATAAAAAAATTTGATAGAGACAAAAAAACATTTGAAACCTGGCTGCCTTACCCGCAATTGATAAATGGTACAAGAAATATTTGCGAAGGCATTGCTGTAAGAGACAGCAGTTCATTTTGGGTAAGTAGTGTAGACCAAGGGCTGTTGGTGTTTAATGTAATTTCCAAAAAATTTGTAAAAGTATTTCAGACCAACCCATTGGCATCATTTAATACTAGCCAAAGTCTTTTTAAATCCAAAAGTGGTACCGTTTGGTTTTACTCAGATAAAAGATTACTTAAACTAAATCCGTTAGAAAATTTATTTTCATTTCATCCATTCTCTAAAGAATACAACAATGGAAATGAAACAGGCTTAGCCGAAAATTTTATTACCAGCAACAAAAGATTATTTATTGGCTCCTATTATAATGGTGCTTTTTATGAGTATGATTTACAATCGGAAAAATGTAAAAGTTATGCTTTGCCAGATGGGAAAAATAAATATGATGTTGATGGATTGGCAAAAGATGCAAATGGAAATATTTGGTTGGCTACAAGCCAAGGAACCTTTTTGTTTAATGTTGCAAGCAATAAAATTTATTCATTGCCTGTAGAATCGGGTAATAGAGCAGCACTAAAGTTTAGTAGTACCGCCATTGTGTTTGATAAAGATAATAATGCATGGATAGGCACGAGGCAAAATGGCATAGTAAAATACAATACCATTACTAAAAAAGCGATTTTATTTACAGTTGAAGATAGTTTAAAATATAATTTGCCTTTTAATAAAATCCGTACACTTTGTTGCGATGCACAGGGTAATATATGGGTTGGTGTAAATTTATTTGGCATCGGCTGCTTAAAAAAAGGAGACAGTAGTTTTACCTTTTTTAATACCAGTCGCAATAAAAATTATGTGCAGTCGACTTGTAGTTCGATTGTAGAAATTAGTGAAGGACAAATACTGTTTGTAATAGACAATGAAGGCGTATTTTTATTGAAAAATCCCTTTACAAATAAAGAAAGCATAACCAACCTTAATTCATTAGACATATTACCATCTGAGCATGTTAACAATGTAATGATTGATCATAAAAAAAGAATTTGGGTGTTTTCTTCTGCAGGTATTTCTTTACTGGATATAAAGACCATGCACAGCATAAACTTTACACAAAAAGAAGGATTGAATGCAAGTAATTTTGAAGGCACTACTTACCAAGATGAAGCGGGTAATATATTTGCCGAAAGTAACAACGGTTTTCAAGTATTTAATCCAGATAGTATTTTAAAAGAGCACACGGTAGTGCCTACAATTCATTTTTCGGATTTTCGTATTAATGGAAAACCTTATCAAGGAAATGCTGATAATTTAAAAGATGGGCATTCTATTACCTTAAAACCAGCGGAAAATAATATTAATTTTCAGTTTGCTGCTTTAACCACTTCTTTTAGTAATTTGATAAGCTATGCATACAAACTCAAAGGCTATGATAAAGAATGGATAGAAACTGATAAAAACAATATAACTTATAGTTACCTGCCATCGGGTATTTACGATTTGCAAATTTATACAGTTTATTTTACACGCATGTGGAATGAAAACTTTTTTTCATTAAAGATTGTCATAAAAAAACCTTGGTACAGGCAAAACTGGTTTATAATTTTATGCATATTGTTCTTTACATCTTTGCTGTATATATTTTACCGATATCGTATTAAAACGTCTCATGAGAAAATAAAACTAAAAGCTTCTTACGATATAAAGATTGCCGAAATAGAAATGAAAGCATTACGGGCTCAAATGAATCCACATTTCATTTTTAATTGTCTCAATAGTATCAATCGTTATATTGTAAAAAGTGATGAAAAAACAGCTTCTAATTATCTTACTAAATTTTCAAAACTTATTCGACTGATACTAGACAATTCCGCATCAGAAACCATTTCCATAGAAAAAGAAATGGAAACCCTAAAACTCTATATAGATATGGAAGCCTTGCGGTTTGACCATGTTTTTGATTATACGATTGATGCAGATGCGGAAATATACAATACCCAAATAGAAATCCCATCTATGCTTATACAACCGTATGTAGAAAACGCCATCTGGCATGGGCTTTTGCATAAGGAAAATGATAGAGGAGTATTAATAATACATTTTTCAAAACCAGACGATAAAACAATTGCTGTAGCCATAAAAGATAATGGAATTGGTAGAGAAAAAGCGGATGAACAGAAAAGTAAAGATGCCTTAAAAAGAAAAAGTTATGGCATGCAAATAACAAGCGATAGAATAAAGTTGATTAATAATTTATACAAAATGAATGCAACGGTTACTATTGTAGATTTAAGAAATGATAAAGGTAAAGCTACAGGTACCGAGGTTATTATTCAGATACCATTAAGATAAGCATTGGTAAAAAAAAGTAAAATGATAAAAGCAGTAATAATTGATGACGAAAATAATGCCCTTGAAATGCTGGAATGGCAAATACAAAATTATTGTGCACAAGTACAAATATGCGCTTTATGCAAAAATGCAGAGGAGGGAATTGCGGCCATACAAAAATATCAGCCGCAGCTTATTTTTTTGGATATAGAAATGCCAAAAAAAAATGGCTTTGAAGTATTGCTTGCTTTTCCTGACCCATATTTTGATGTAATATTTACTACCGCTTACGATCAGTTTGCAATAAAAGCCATTAAATTTTCTGCACTAGATTTTTTATTAAAACCCATTGATGCCGATGACTTGGTAAAAGCCATAGAGAAATTTGAAAAAAAGCATGATCAAAAAATAATGGCAGAGCAGTTACAACAATTACTTCATCAATACCAGCACCCTGGCATGTTACCCACTAAAATTCCATTTGGTACAAGCGAGGGTATTATTTTTATTAAGCAAGAAGCAATTGTTTATTGCGAAGCCATAAGCAATTATACCCATATTCATTTTTTAGATAAAACAAAATTGGTGGTTTCCAAAACGTTAAAAGATGTAGAAGAAATGTTATTGCATTTTAGTTTTTACAGGGTTCACAATTCTTACCTTATAAACTTACAACATATAAATAAATATGTAAAAGCCGATGGAGGGTCTGTAGAAATGAGCAATGGCATGCAAGTGCCCATAAGCCGTCAGAAGAAAGAAGCCTTTATAGAAATACTAATGAAAAAATAAGCACATAAGCAATTCACTCAATTGCAAATGCAAACCAATCAATCACTGCTGTTTTGTTGTAAAGTTTTGTAGAGCTTAGTATCCTAAAATTTATTTTATGAAAAGGATACTTTGTTTATTTACCTGTTTGTTGTTTTTACAAAGTGTAGATGCACAAAATGTTGGTATTGGCACCAATACTCCTGCGGCTGCATACAAACTGCATGTGCATGAAAGTGTTAATGGAGATAATAGCATTGGGTTAACCAATCAAGTTACGGGACCGGGAAACATGCGGGGGGTGAGATTAAGACTTCTGAATGACATTTTCGATATTCAGAATAACGAACCCCTAGGTACCATAAACCTTGTTACAAATTCTAATAAAAGGCTTGTTATAAGGCCCAATGGAAATATTGGTATTGGCACTACCTTACCCTTGGCACGCCTTCACGTAACAGATAGTAGTGTAGTATTTAGTGCCAATGGCGATATTCCGGTTTCACCAACCAATCCACCCATTAGTGGTGCTGGCAGAAGACTTATGTGGTATCCTGATAAAGCAGCTTTGAGAGTTGGTTATGTAGATGGACCTAATTGGGATAAAGATTCCATTGGCACTT
>JANMGS010000772.1:0-12310 GCA_031374745.1 Ferruginibacter sp.
CACCTTTTAGCAGGGCAAGATTGTACAAACTGTTGGTAATATTTATCATGCCGCCTTGGGGGTAAAATGCCCCTTCTGTTTGCTCCAAGTGTGGTATCAAACTTAGCATAGCGGGTGCTTTGTATGGGTTGCTGCCATTATAAGTTGCAAACCTATTAAACATTTGTTGCGTTTCTTTTGCAGCAAAACGTTTATTATAATTACTCAATGATTGAAATAAATAAGAGAATTTTATTGCACTCAATGACTTGATAATTCTTGGATGAAACCAGGTACTTCTTTTATGTATAGAATAATTTAAGAAAATATGTGCTAGGCTATCGTATAATTTTTCTGACCTAGTTAAATAACTTTTTATATTCTCTTGTGGCTCTTGTAATTTCTCTTCTAGTTCTTTTGCAAAATTGTCTTCGTTTGTATATGCGTTTACAATTTTGCCATTTTCATAAAAATATTTACAGGCAATAGCTAATTTGCTGTAGGCAAAATGATGTTCAATGGGCTCACCGGCTAGTTCAAAAAGTTCTTCTATATTTTGTGGTTGTGTAAATAGCGATGGCCCTGCATCAAAATGATAGCCCTCTTTTGTAAATGCCGAAAGCTTGCCACCCGGATAACCATTTTTTTCATAAACACTTACAGCAAAGCCTTGCAGCGCAAGCCTTATGGCTGTAGCCAACCCTGCCACGCCGCTACCAATGATAACTGCTTTTTTATGCTCCATAAAAATTATAAAGAATTGAAGGAACTACGCAAACTTGCTTTAAGCAAAATTACTGCTTTAAAGGTATTGCTAATGCGTACCCTGCTTTGCAATAATAATGCAGGCTCTGCACTTTTTATTTTTTTGAAGAGTGTAAGGTAATATTTATAGGCTACATATACGCCAAATCTTGCTTTTTGGGGAAGCATTATAATACCTTCATAAGCTTTTTTTAAATCATCAGAAATGTCAGCCTCAATTATACGTTTATCTTCTTCTGTAAAATTTTTAAAATTCACACCAGGGAAATAGGTTCTATTCAACTGCTCATTATCTGCTTTTAAATCTCTCAAGAAATTTATTTTTTGAAATGCCGCTCCCAAAGATTGTGCTGAAGGCTTCAATTTTTCACATTCCAATACATTTCCTTCGCAAAAAATATACAAACACATTAAGCCTACTACCTCTGCACTGCCATAAATATAATTTGAGTAATCTGCTTCATCATATTTTCGCTCACTCAAATCCATTTCCATGCTATTAAAAAAGGCTTCTATGAGCGCTTTATCTATATTGTATTTATTTACAGTAAGTTGAAAACTGTGCAAAATTGGATTTAAACTGATACCCCTTTCTATTGATTGGTAGGTTTCCTTTTTAAATTCAGCTAATAATTTTTCTTTGTCAAACCCATGAAAGGTATCTACAATTTCATCGGCAAAACGTACAAACCCATAAATGTCATAAATAGGGCCTCGGAGGTCTGTATGCAGCATACGAATAGCACTACTAAAAGAAGTGCTGTATAACTCCGTGGTGAGCTTGCTACATTGATGGCTCGTATTATGAAATAATTCTATCATGCTTTATTTAGCAGTTTTAAATTGTTTTACTACTTGGTTTGCAACCACTTCGCCACTTATTAACGATGGTGGAACCCCTGGCCCAGGTATGGTTAATTGCCCGGCATAAAACAAGTTACTTACTTTTTTACTTTTCATAGAGGGCTTTAAAATAGCAGTTTGCATTAGCGTATTTGCAAGCCCATAAGCGTTCCCTTTAAATGCGTTGTGGTCATTTATGAAGTCAGTTACGGAATAAGATCGCTTATAGATTATGGAATCTACAATTTTTTCACCGGTTTTTGCTTCAAATCTTTTTACGATTTTATAAAAATATTCATCCCGTAAGGTTTCATCATCTCCCGTAAGTCCCGCAGCTACAGGTATTAAGAAAAAAAGATTTTCACCGCCTTCTGGTGCCACAGATGTGTCTGTTACCGATGAAGCACACAAATAAAACAAAGGCTCTGTGGGCCACATGGGTGTATCATAAATTTCTTTGCCATGCTTATTAAAATCTACATCAAAAAAGAGCGAATGGTGACTTATATTTTTCAATTTCTTATTTAGCCCTACATAATATAAAAGGGAAGAAGGTGCCATTACTCTTTTATCCCAATATGCGTTTGTGTAAGTTCGGCTTTTTTCTGGTAATAGCTTGGTTTCTGTAAAATGATAATCTGCTGCAGAGATGATGGCATCTGCAAAAAACAGTTCTTCTCCTTTTGATGAAACGGTTGTTACAGATGTTGCTATCCCATTTTCAATATTAATACTTGTGGCATTTTGCCCCAACAGACATTTTACACCAAGTTCAACAGCCAATTTGTACATGGAAGCAGCTACGGTGTTTAAGCCTCCTTCGGGGTACCATGTACCCAATTTAATATCTGCATAATTCATCAAGCTGTAAAGAGCCGGAATATTTTGTGGCAGGGCACCCAAAAAAAGTACCGGAAACTCCATCAGCTCTACGAGGTGTGGGTGTTTAAAATATTTGCCTACGTGTTTTTTCATGTTGGTGAAAACATCCAATTTCAAAATACCCTTCGCCAATTCAATGTCTGCAAATTCCATAACAGAAAGGCTTGGTTTAAACACCAATTTTTTTACCCCTACTTCATATTTGTATGCCGCTTCTGCCAAAAACTTATCTAATTGTGCAGCAGCTCCTAATTCTATTGATTCAAAAAGTGCTTTCAATGCATCGTAATCTGCCGGTATGTCTATTTTATTTTCGGGATAGTAAACAGTATAAGATGGATCTAGTCTTTTGAGGGAGTAATAATCGGATACCTTTTTCCCAAAACAATTAAAATATCTTTCAAACACATCGGGCATCCAATACCAACTTGGCCCCATATCAAAAGTAAATCCTTCGGCTTCGAATTTTTGTGCACGCCCACCAGGTTGTTGGTGTTTTTCGAGTAAAGTAACATCCCATCCTGCTTTGGCCATAAAACTTGCGGCGGATAACCCTGCAAAACCGCTACCAATTACAATTGCTTTTTTCATTTATTTATTAATCTATGAAAATTAACTACGAAAAATTTATGCGTAGGGTGCAAATTTAAAACTATAAAGGCAGAAAAGGGCTATGAAGTAGTAATGCTAATAATTAGAATTCCTTTTTAGGAAGATTTTTAAAAACATGATTGGCTAAATTGCTTTTAGGGAAAATTATCACCCAAGCTGTTAAAAATAGAATATTAAAATCAGTAGCGAAAGAAATGTTATTCTGATACCAAATCTCTAATGCTCCTTTATAAGGCAATATAGAATCTTTATAAAACTGTTTAGGCTCTAATCCTTGGTTTTGAGCGTTAGTAACATAAAGCTCTTCGTCTCTAAAGAAAATAGAGCCAATACCTGTTATACCTGGTTTTATTTGATAAACTTTATCTTGATATTCTTTAGAATAAGCATAAAAACCTTGAGGCATAAGTGGACGTGGTCCTACAAAACTCATATTGCCAATTAGTACATTAATTATTTGAGGCACTTCGTTTATCTTGGTTTTTCTCAAAAAAATTCCAATAGGTAAAATACGAGGATCATTCCTGACTGTAATATCAGCAGTTCCCATATTTGGACTGTCCTTCAGCATGGTGGCAAATTTCCAAATATTGAATCTTGAATTTTTATGTCCAATTCTTTCTTGAAAATAAAATATTTTTCCCTCTCCTGATAATTTCAATAAAATTGATATTGGGATTAAGAGTGGAGACAGTATAATCAGTGCGATTAATGCTACGACAATATCTAGAAAACGTTTTACACTTAAATACATTTATACTATTGTTTTTTATCGTAGAACGATTCGTGAAGTTCTTTATCGGATTCTAAATATGCTTTATACCAAGTCATCGTTTTTTTAAGCCCTTCTTTCCAAGTATTTTTAGGCAAATAACCTAATTCTTTTTTTGCTTTTGTAATATCTGGGCAACGACGATTTACAGAACCTGGGTAAGTTGGAGCATACTCATATTCGCCTTCAAATCCCATTAATTCGCCCGTATATCTTGTTAGTTCTTCAATTGAAATTTCATCTACAGCACCAATATGGTATATCTCACAATTTTTTCCTAGTTCCATAGCAAGAACTGTACCTTCTACCGCATCATCAATATAGTTAAATGAACGTGTTTGATCGTGCCCATATATTTTAAATGGATTTTCTTTAGCCATAAAACGTTGAGCTAAATGTGGAATAACATGTTTAAAACCCATGCGTGGGCCAAAAACATTGTGATAACGAATAATGGTACATTCAAAACCTAGTGTACGAGCATAGTTGATAAATCCGCTTTCCCCTAACATTTTTGTTACAGCATATGTAAATCGAGGATGACCTATGTCTTGAATGGTTAGAGGGATATCTTCTGGAGTTGGTACAGCGTAGTCAAATGCTTCAATAGTACCCGCATAACACTCGCTTGTAGAGGTGAATAATACTTTTTTACATTGACTATTTCTAAGATATTCGAGGGTATTGTAAATTAATGCCGTATTAATTTGAATAATTTTATCAGGCATTTTAGTCGTATAATCAACACCCACCACTGATGCAAGCATATAGAGATAGTCATAATCTTTTTCTAATTGATCAAAGGCAGCAGGTTGGGTATAATCACCTTTACAAATTTTAATATTATGTTTTTCAACGAGATTGCTCAGTATATCATCTTCTTTTCCACCTTGACGGAAAAAGTTATCAGCAATTGTTATTTCATAGTCTCTATTCTCGCCTAAATATTTTGCTATATTAAGACCTATAAAACCTGCACCGCCAAGTAACAATACTTTTTTCTTCATACTATTTTTTATTTTAAATTTTTCATTTTAAATCGCCACGACCAACAACACGAGCTCTATGCTTTTCGTTAATCTTACTTAATTCCTCACTACTTAAAAGACCTATTGTATCCAACACAAAAACATCTTCTTGTTTTATTATACTTTGAATAAGTAAGGGATTATTCCTATATTGTCTATGTCCTGTACTTATAATGATGATATCATACTTTTGAGTAATTACTTTAACTAAATCGCTTTCTGGATAAATTTCTTTCTCTTCCCAAAATTTTATGTGTGGGTCATGAATTATTACATTTGCTCCTTCCTTATTTAAATATTCAAACAAAGGTTCGACAGGACTGTAGCGTGTGTCGCCAACATCATTCAAGTAGGATACACCGAGCAATAATACCATTTTATCTTGCAAAGGCTTTTGGTATTCTTTTTTAAGGAAATTAAAAGAATATAGCGGCATTTTATCATTGATCATAACGCCTTTTTCACTTTGAGCCAAACCCTCCTCAGAGCCAAACAAATTAATTTTTGACCAACTTGCTAAAAGTGGATCTTTTGTTAAACAATAGCCACCCACCCCAATGCCTGGCAACATTAAATTTTTATGTGTTGGTCGCATTCGAATAGCATTTACCACTTCATAAATATTAACACCTGCTTCTTCTGCAAAACGAGACCACTCAACCATGAAAGCTATATTCATGGCTCGATAAGAATTTTCTAATACTTTGGCTGTTTCTGTAGCGTTGGTATGATGTAGACGAGTAAGCGGATACTCATCTGTTTTTATGATTGATCTTAAAAAAATTTCTGTTGCATCAGCACTTACGCTATCTAAACCCGAATATACCCTATAGAAATTTTGAATAGAATCAATGTATTGAGGACCTGGCATAACTCGTTCATAAGAATGCCCTATTCTAAGTTTTTGTATGGATATATCTCTTTGCTTAAAACATTCTTCAATAATCGGCTTTACAATTTTTTCACAAGTTCCAGGGGGTACGGTGGTTTCAACTAATATTAACACATCTTCTTTACAGTTTTGTCCGATCGCATTCATTGCTTTTTTAAAACCGGTTAAATCCACATCAAAACTCTCTAGGTCTTTCCATTCATTAGATTTCTTCTGAACATCAAGGTTGATATCTACAACAATTATATCCGCTTTTGTATATGCGTAGGAGTCAAATGTAGCGTGAAGGTTTCCTTTTTTGAGCGCATTTTGATAAAATAAATCAATTTTCGGATCATCTGCCACTACCGGAAAGGTTCCTTCATTTATAGATCTGATTTTCCAATAGGTATATTCTCTTGCTAAATCTATACCTATTACTGCATATTCTTCCGTTAAAGCATTAGCAACAACTAATGACATTACAGCTCCTACAAACCCTAAGCCTTGAACAACGACAACTTTTTTCCCAATGTTTTTAACTAAAAAAGCATCTATATCCTTTTTATCATCTAAGTATTCGGGTATTTCGTACTTTTTACCCGTTAAAGGGCTTATAGATAATGCAATTATATTTTCCATATTATTGATTGATCTCTTCGGTGATGGACGTTTTTAAAGTCTCTTTTTGGATAACAAATTTAATGGCATTAATCACTTTATCTAAATCATTATCCGTAAGATAAGTTGAACAAGGAATACTTAGGGCATTTTCATACACTTTATTGGAAACATCTTCTTTCGTAATATAAACATCCTTTTTAAACATTTTTAACTTGTTCATTGGCTGCCAAAAAGGACGTGATTGTATTCCTTCGCTATTTAGATATTTGAGTAACGCTTTTTGGTGCTTGGTTTGAAAAGTAAAAAGCCATTGATTACTTTCAACCGATGCATCTATCTTTTGAAATTTAAAATCTGCTAGGTTCTTTAGACGAGAAATATAGTAATCTGCTATTTCTTGTTTTCTTTTTACAAATGAGGGTAATTGTTCCATTTGTGCTACCCCAATAGCAGCTAACACATTTACTAAGCGATAATTATAACCAATTTCGTCATGAATATACTCCATAGGGTCACTTTTAGCTTGTGTTGTAAGGTGTTTAGCCCTCTTTGCTAATTTTTCATCATTTGTTACAATAACACCACCACCACCAGTTGTTATTATTTTATTTCCATTAAAACTAAAACAACCAATCTCACCAAAAGTGCCTGGTGCAACTCCTTTGTATTTTGAACCCAATGCTTCTGTAGCGTCTTCTACAACTTTTAGTTTAAATCTTTTTACAATAGACATAAATCTATCCATATCACAAATGTTACCCAATACATGTACAGGCATAATAGCAGAAATACGACGGCCGTCTTTAGTCAGACATAATTTATCGCCTTTCCAGGTAGTTTGTGTAGAAAGAAACTCTTCCAAGAGGTCTAGATTCATTTGCCAAGTATCTTTATCTACATCAATTAAAATAGGGTTTGCACCTATATACTTAATAGAATTTAAACTTGCTATAAATGTAATATTGGGAGTAATTACATAATCATTTCGCTTTACCCCTAGTAGCATCAAAGCAATATGTAATGCACTTGTTCCATTAACCGCTGCTACTCCATACTTGGCACCAGCATATTCTGCAACCATTTGTTCAAACGTATCAACATATTTTCCTACTGAAGAAACCCATGCTGTATCCAAACACTCTTTTACATATTGCCATTCGTTTCCTGAAATGTTAGGACCAGAGAGTAGCATCATTTTTATTTAATTTAAGTAATAACTAAATTTAAAACCATCAAAGCTTAACCATTATATCAAAAAAATTGAAATGCTTATTTAAATGTTTCCATATGTAAATAATAAATTATTTATTATTTTTTTTGATGTGGCAATATACAAAGTTACTATTTTAATTTTGCAGGATTACCATAAGCAGTAGAATTATCGGGAATATTTTCTAAAACAACTGACCCTGCTCCTATAATCACATTTTTACCAATCGTTACTCCTTGTATTACAACACTACCTGCTCCAATGAAACTATTTTCACCAACAGTTACATTTCCGCACAATATAGCCCCAGGTGCAATATGGGCAAAATCTCCTATAATGCATTCATGTTCTATAATACAGCCTGTATTACAAATGGCGCCTTTGCCTATTTTAGATAGTGCATTAATCATTACTCCCGAACCTACCATTACTCCGTTATTAGCTATAATTGCTGAAGAGCAAATAATAGCCGATGTGTGAATGGCATTACAGGGAAAATGATTCACTTTCTTTAGACTTTCGAAAACCTTGGCTCTTATTACATTATCCCCTATAGAGATAAAAAAGTCGTTTTCAGAAAAATGGGCTAATGCTATTTTTGCGTTTTCTGTACCAAGATATTGAAGGTTAAAAGGGTTGTTTTCTTTTATAGCACTATCACAATAAGCCCACACTTTTTTATTGATAGAAACAAAAATACCGTGTACCACATAAGCATGCCCAGAATATCCTATCAATATGATTTTTTTATCTTCCATATTTCATGTAACAATTGTTTATACTCGTTTAAAAAACTTCACACTAGCTCTCTAATATAATACCTAAAGATATTATTTTTTAATGTTACGCCCTTTTTCTCACTATTTCAATATTATCAAGTGCAAAACTAATTTTATTTTCTATTTGCAACACATTTCCTTAAGTAAAAGTGAACCTTTAAATTTATTTTCAATTACATCTACATTTCTAACTATTATTAAGCAATAATTCGCATTCATAAATTATCAGATCGCTGTAAAACTATTTCACCCAATAATTAAATTATTGCTCAGTAGAGCTCCAGTATTCTATATGTACAAACCCTTCAATAACACAGTATGTACTACAATACAACCTGTTCTACAAAATTACAACTGTGCCTATTTACTTTATGGATTAATAATAACAGCTACACTTAATTTTTAACAATTGTTAGACTAATATAAATTATCATAATAGAATGAAGCATATTTACTAGATATCTTTTTTAACCAAAACTCACAAAGGTTTTTCGCAAGCTGTGGTTATTGCCAGTTGCTATAAAATTTGTTTTGAAGAGCGTAAAAATAGGATTTCAAATTTTTTCGCAAAAAACTTGATTAAAGGATCTTCCTTTTTTAAAGTACTATAAAAAAGCCAGTGTTGCTTCTTTATAAGGACAAAGAAAATTCTATGCTCTAGAATATGAGTCAGCAAAATAACCAATTAGAATTATTTTTGGCATTTTATATTTTTAGTAAATTTATATACTCTTCTTGCATGCTTTTCCAAAACTTCTCTCTTTTATAAACTGTGGTAACAGTTTCAAAAAGTCTTTTAGCCATTAACCCCATTTGTTCTTTTTCTTTTAAAGCAAATACCAAAGATTGTTCAAGTTCTACTTCATTCATACTTTCAAAAATAAGACCAGTTTCATTATGGCAAACAATATCTACATTACCAGCAATTCTACTGCATATTATTGGTAGTTCCATGGCAGCAGCCTCTAACAATACATTTGGAAAACCCTCTCTGTATGAAGGAAAAACGAAATAATGTGTAATTGCCATATAATACTCGACTTTATCTGTCCAGCTCACATGCACAATGTTATTATTAAAAAATATTTCATCTACAATTTCTTTGGGCAAGGGATCTAATTCAGTTTCGTACTGCCCAGCCAAAACTAATCTTAACGAAGGGTTTGTTACATGTAATTTTTTAAAAACATTTACTAGCTCTACAATCCCTTTATCTAATACTAGGCGGCCTATAAACAATAAATAGGTGAATTCCTCTTTATAATGAATGCTATTTTTTACTTCGGCTATTATAAGGGGATCTAAAATTTTTTTGTTAAACCTTTGAGTGTCCACACCATTTGAAGAGCCTTTGCCAATTACCTTAATTTTTTTTAAACTTGTAAACTTATTTTTTAACACAAATGTTTTCAAAGAATTGCTATTTGGCCATACATTCGTAGCACAGCCATAAGTAATTTTTTCTATCCATTTTAGTATCCATAATTTTAAACCTTTTTCTACCATTAGAGGAAGGCCTGCAATAGTGTGTATTCTAATTGGAATGCCACAAATTTTTGCAGCTATCATGCCTAGCAAGCCAGCTTTGGGGGTCTCTGTATGAACAATACTTGGCCTTTGTTCTTTGAAAATCTTTACAAGCTGAGCAATACATTTTAAATCTTGCCAAGGAGTTATTTTTCTTGTCATAGGCACTACAATATGCTTACAGCTTTCATTTACTAAAGTTTGCGGTAGCTCAACACCATCTGAGCTTATTAAAATTAACTCAAAACCGTTATCGTTCATATATCTAGCTTGTCCTCTAAGGGGGAAACATAAAGTCATAGGAACAGTAGTAATTCTAATTATTTTATTTTTATTATTCAAAGTCAAAAAGGAGTATTTAGGATTACGAAAATATGTTACGAAAATTTATTCTCAATTTCAAACAATTTTATAACTATTAGAGCCTGCTATTAAATAATTAGTACACAAATCCAAAATTGATGATTTGGGAATTTTCAAAAATCAAATACAATGGGGATAAATTTGCATAAAATCATCTACTTGTTTGTTTTAATATTTTTAACTAAAATTAAAAAAACAAATATAAATGGTAAAAGCGGGATTTTATATCTTACTATTGCTCCAAAGTTGAAAGTTGTAACGCCTATAATTATGCTAAGCATAATTGAAAAAATAAATGTAAACATTAGCAACGGATAAGTAGTTAAACTTTTGACCCATTTTCTTTTAAAGAAAACAATAGCCCCTAGCCATATAAAAACCATTGACTCCAATGCGGTTAATATCATCATAGGATTAGATATTTCCCAAATAAATGGCCTCATTAAAGTGTTTATTATTCCGCTAATCATTAGAATTGGAATAGCATCGCCGGGAATTATAGGGGTAATATATGAGCCACCCCCAACAGTTTGGTAAATATCCTTTTGGTATTCAGCTATAGTGCTAATGTTATTTATTGCTATTTCATCTAATTTATCTTGAGAGGTATAATAACTTACTCCTTCTACTATACCAATAATGGTAATTACTAATACTATTAAGAAAGTAATTACTTTTTTAAAAAAACTTTTTTGTTTTAAAATAAGGTTAACAATAACTGCTATTAACATTGCTGCTACCAAACATGCTGCTATATACGATTTTACATTAAATGATATATATATATTTAGAAATAAAAATAGTACTACCGACATTTTTATTTCAAATTTAAAAAAAACCTTGTGCAGATAATAAAAACTAAAACCCATAGCTCCAAAAGCCAAAGTGTCTTTTAATACTCCGCTACTCCAAAATACTACAGATGGTATAAATAGTATTGGAAAGGCAATAAGCCATTTATCAACATCAAATGATTTTGAAAACACTTTGAAAATAGCCCAAGTTCCGCTAAATGCGTATAGTGATAATATACCGGCTATCCAAAAATAACTTTTAATAGAAAAAAGACTTATTATATAACTCACTTTACAAAAAAAGTAAATGTCTGGTTTGAGCATTGTGTAATAATTCTTAGCATCTTCAGGGTCATACATTTCTTTTGCCAAATCACTATTTGCGTCCATTATGGTATTCTTTATCATACTCATCAATTCACCAGAATGTGAGCCTGCATATTGCATTTGTTTTATTATTGAATAATACCCTGCTGTATCACCACCTTGAAAATAAAACTCTATAAGAAAAATAAATAATACGAGTCCTAATAACTTTACTTTGATAGCCCAACTAAAAATTTTTTTTTCAACAGGATCTGTAAGTCTTGAATACACTGTTTTATAATAAGCCCAGTATACAATTATTAACAAAGGCGTAAATATTAAATCACTAAGGCTTAGTATCCACATATATTTTTAATATTTTTATAAAACTTTATGTATTTAAAGAAATGTAACACTCAACTTGAAATACCAACTACTTATCCTGAAATTTATTTGAAAATAGAAAATTATAGCTATTGTTATTCGAGACAAGTTAAATAATTATTAATCAATGTCGTTAAGTAAACGCTGTGGGTGTCTCACCCACAGCGGCGGAGAGCCGTGGCGGGTGAGACACCTGCCACTCTTTATTCTCCTTAACTTAATGACATTGAATTATTAATACCCATTTTTATTTTACCGAAATAACAAAGTTGAGAATAAGTATGCATAAAACGACTTTTTTATACGTTATTTCGGAAAAGATTATTTATAATTAAATAAAACTTTTATATATATCTAGATAGTAATTTTCCATTTTTTCTAAAGTGAAATTTTTTAAGATAACAGCTCTTGCTAATTGCGCTTTTTTATAAAATTCATCATTAGAGAGTTTGAAAATATTTTCTAATGCATTTGCAATATCTATTGCTTCAAAATCTTTAGGTACAAACTCTGCAAAGGATTCATTGGCTAATAGCTTTGTTGTACCTACATCAGTAACAATGGGTAAGTT
>JANMGS010000789.1:0-2566 GCA_031374745.1 Ferruginibacter sp.
AATTGAAAAATACAAACCACCTAACAGAGATTGTGAAGGAGTAGTAAAGATATAATAGATGTTGCAATTACCAGGATTAGGTATAATTAGAATTTGAGAAGAGGAGTTATCTCCTAATAAACCAAATCCATTTGGCATGGTTACTAAATTGGAGTTCCAAACTTTTAGGCCGTTTGTAAAAAACAATAAATCTCCATTTATGTCACAAATGGAACTTACGCCTTCTGCATGCGAAAACACTCCATCATTTAAGGTAGTTGGAGGGTTAGTATTAAAACTCAAACCAGCCCTATCTCCAAAATACCAAATATTATTTTGGTTTTGTGAAAAGGAAATAGTTTTTAGGAGTATGAATAATGCGGTGACATATAACTTCGGGTGGTTCATAAACTAAGTGTAGTATACACTTTTTATTTATAAAGTTACACTATTTTAAGCTAATTTACCTTACCAAATTTTGTTCCTTCCTGTTTTTATCACATCTCCCCCGCATCCGCAAAACTATAATGCCCTTCATCGCTTACAATAATATGGTCTAGCACTTTAATATCGAAATAGGAAGCAGCCATTTTTATTTTTTGAGTTAGTTCTTTATCTGCATTGCTTGGGTTAAGGTTTCCCGAAGGATGGTTGTGACTTAAAACAATGGACGTAGCGCCTTCATCCAATGCTTGCTTGAGTATTATCCTTGGGTCTGCCACTGTACCCGTAATGCCACCTCTGCTTATTATTTTAAAGTTTTTTATTTTATTGGCTTGGTTGAGGAATAAAACGGCAAACACTTCATGTTGGTAATCCTTTAAAATGGACCGTAAATAAACAGCTATTTCTTTACTAGATCTTACTTGTACACGTGTAAGCACGTCGCCTGCATTGCGTCTTCTACCTATTTCTAAGGCAGCGGCTATAGAAATGGCTTTGGCTATTCCTATCCCTTTTATTTTTTGAAGGTCTTTTAATGACAGTTTACCAAGCTCGTCTAAATTATTGTGCCCTAGCTGCAGAATTTCTTTTGCAAGCTCTACAGCAGATTTTGTTTTACTGCCATTGTTTATAATAATGGCCAGAAGCTCCGAATTGCTAAGCATTTCAGCCCCGTGCTTCGCCATTTTTTCCCTTGGCCTATCATCTTCTGCCCAATTTTTTATCGATGTTTTATTATTCTCAATATTTTCCAAGTTTATACAGTTTATTAATGCAAACTAACTGTATTTTTGCACAAATTTCAACAACTTTCAATCAACTTTCAAACAACTCCATGCAAACCAACGCAAAAATATTTTCGGGAACAGGCTCACAGTATTTGGCAGAAAAGATAGCCGTAAAATTTGGGGAGCAATTGGGAAAAGTTAATATTCAGCGCTTCAGTGATGGAGAAATTGGTGTAGAGTTTCAAGAAAGTATTCGTGGCCGTTCTGTATTTTTAATACAGAGCACCTATTCGCCAACCGATAATTTGATGGAATTGTTGTTGATGATAGATGCTGCAAAAAGAGCTTCCGCCTACAAAGTGATTGCTGTAATGCATTATTACGGTTATGCCAGGCAAGATAGAAAAGATAGGCCCCGTGTGGCTATTGGCTCTAAACTAGTAGCCAATATGCTTACTGCAGCAGGTGCAGATAGGGTTGTTACGATGGATTTGCATGCACCACAAATACAAGGATATTTTGATATACCGGTAGATCATTTAGATTCTTCTGCCATCTTCATCCCTTATATTGAGAATTTAAATTTAGCCAACCTCACTTTTGCAGCGCCCGATGTAGGTAGTGCAAACAGAATAAGGGAGATAGCTACTTTCTTTGAATGTGAAATGGTTATATGTGATAAGCACCGCAAGCGTGCAAATGAAATAGCTAGTATGGTATTGATAGGGGATGTAACTGATAGGGATGTAGTATTGATAGATGACATTTGTGATACAGGTGGTACCCTAGTAAAAAGTGCTGCATTAATGAAAGAAAAAGGGGCTAGAAGCGTACGTGCTTTGTGTACACACCCAGTGCTTAGTGGCAAAGCTTATGAGAATATAGCAAACAGTGTTTTGGAAGAATTGGTGGTATGTGATACGATTCCTGTAAAAAACATTTGCGATAAAATAAAAGTACTTTCTGTAGATGAGCTTTTTGCGGTAGCATTAAGAAATGCGTATGAAAACAAGAGTATCAATAGTTTATTTATTAGAGGAAGACTAAAAGGAGTGAAATAGACATGAGATATTAGACACAAGATGGGAGACCCAAGATACTAGACACAAGAAATCAGACACAAGACACAAGATATCAGACACAAGACAGCAAGCACTTACTTTAAGGCCTACAAAAGAACTTACCCTACTTTGAGAGACCTAATCTTAAATCTTACATCTTAAATCTTAATTCTAGCTAAAATCCCTTACTTTTGCACCTCATAAAAAAACAATAATAATGAAAACAATTACAATCGAAGGACAACTGAGGACCGAAAGCGGAAAAAAAGCCACCCGCCAACTTCGCTCTCAGCAACTTGTGCCTGCTGTAATTTACGGTGGTAAAACAGAGGTAAATTTCTCAGCCCCTTTAGC
>JANMGS010000809.1:0-5833 GCA_031374745.1 Ferruginibacter sp.
CCTTTGGCCCTCGGAAATAAGGATTGATGTTTTCTACTGAATTTACATCTTGTAAATAAATAGATTTGTGCTGCGAAAGCGATGTTGCATTTGTAGAAAAATGATTCGTGTAAAAATAATTGTTATAGTTGCTAACAAAATTTGTAACTGTGTAACCTAATAAATAGCCACCATTGGCATTATAAAAAATATTGTTTTTTACCGTATCTCTACTGCCTGCCAAAGCAAATAATACAGCTTGGGTATAACCACTACCGCCATATCCTGTATCGGTTGCCATTAACGTATTGTGTATGATATTGCACCTGTCGCCTATGATACTAAGCGCTCCATTGTTTACATAATCCCCATTAAATAAGCCTACTACCTTTGTTTGTATCATATTGTTGCTTACGATGGCGGGCTTGCCTGCAACCCTACCTCCGCCTACATTTATACTCACTGCTGTACCACCGTTGGCTTCGTGGTATATATCGTTTTTGTCAAACACTAAAAGATCTTTCCCATCCATACTGACCGAGCCCACAATCTTATTACCTATCAGTTTTAGGCTGTCATTGTATTTACTTATAAAACCTCTCTTATTCGCAATTTTTAAATCAAAAATATTGTTGCTAAATGTACTGTTGTTTAAGAAATGGGTAACTAATTCATTACTTTGAAAATCGAGCGTGAAGCCACCTCTAAGTTCTACAGCTGTTGTAAAATTGCTGTTGTTTACTTGTACTAATCTGTTGCCGTTAATAATTGTGCCGCTGTCTCTTGATGCTGGGTAATTATTATTGGAAGCCGCAGCGTTATCAATATTTGAAATAAGCGAAAGACCTACGTTATTTGAATTTTGTGGATCAGGCTCGTAAGTGCTATCAATAATTCTATTACCTGTTACCAGAATGTTTTTATTTTTGTTTAGAAACTGTACTACACTGTACATTGGTCCAAAACCGCCAATGCTTTTTCCTGCAATGGTAATATTTTTTATGCTGATGTTTTTAGCGTTGCTAAATAATATTGCAGCTTTTACATTATCTCCGTTTACAGTTTTATGGTACAGGTATGCTTTTGTACTATCCGTATTTTCGCCCTGCCATGTTACGGTAAAATTATTTTGAAATGGAATGGAATCAACCACCAAGTTATCGTAGTACACCGCTTCTCTTGCATTAAAAATAACACTACCCAAAACCCCTCCATATTTGAGGTTTCGCATACTGCTGCTAAAGCCTCTAAAGTTGGGCGTAGTACCGCCAAGGGTATAAGTTCCGCTAAGGGCAGGATAAAAATCGGCAACGATTGTGCTATCATTTGTAAGATTGTTGTCTGTAGAACCATTAGGATTATTTGTCCAAAATTTTAGATTGTAAGCACTGTCCACAATAAAATTATAATTGGCAATAAGTGCATTTGATGTATTGCCAAAGGCGATATTTCCTGCAAAATTAAACGGTGTTTGTAATGTACCGTTAATACTCCAATTTACTGTAGTACTAGTGATAGGAGTAGCACCATAATTTTTTAATGCCACCGTAATATTTTGGTTGCCTGCTGCAAAAGGTTTTGCAGGAGTTACCAATGCTGATACACCCATGTCCAATGGTTGAACCACTATTTCATCAGCTCCAATAGTTGTAGTTACAGCGCCACGAATATCGTTATCAATATCATTTGTTACATAACTAAGAGGAGTTCCATTGGTGCGTAATGTAAGCTCCAGCACGTGCAAATCTGTTGCACTAACATACAATGGGTTTTTACTAACATTATTTATAAAAGTACTACCCGCAGTTTGAAATGTTGGAATGGTTGTATAATTGATACTTTGGTAATTTGCAAGCACTGCACTACCTGTTGCAAAAATATTGTTGTTGTTGCATTGCACATCGCCAATTGCTGATTGAGATAACAGCAATGATACACCTGCAGTCGTACTGAATAAATTGTTGTTGGCAATCGTATCTTTAAGACCTACGCCAGTATAATTTGTAATAAACTGTATTGCCCTAGAACTTGCATTGGTACTATTGTTTAAAATATTGTTATACACAATTTTTACATTTCTGCCAGTGGAAGTAGATACAATTCCATTTACTGCAAGTGTACTGTCAACTGTAATAAAATTATTTGCAATTATAGCAGCACTGTCTGATGTGCTAGCACCCCACACTGATTCTAAATAAATGCCATCAGCCCCTTTGCGTTTAATGATAATATTGTTGAGTACATTAATTTTATCTCTCGTGTTTAATAATTTTATTCCACCAATACGGTTACTGATTACGCTGCTGTCAATAAAATTATTTTCAATGTTTATTACTTTGCTACTTGCTACATCTATTACAAATGTAGGTGTAGCACTACCAGAGCCAATTGATTTGCTAAATCTATTGTTTTTGATTGTGACATTTCTGGCAAATGTGCCAACAAATGGCCCTGCAATAGTAACCCCACTATTACCACCAGTAAAGTTGTTGTTGGTTATCGAAATATCTGTTGCCGCATTGTTGCTAAAACCAATAGCGCTTCCATTAATTAGTTTACCAGGACCTGGTGTAGCAAAATCACAATTGCTAAAACTAAGTCCATTGGTAGTTCCTGCCAAGATCATTACATCAAAATAAAAATTAAACCCTGGGTTAATTAGATCTGAAAACCTTCTAAAAGTGATGGCTTTAAATTTTACGAATTGTGCGCCATTTATTCTGAATATTCCACCAGAGTTACCACCACTGAAAGATGCTGTTTGTGTGTATTGTACTTTGCTACTGTCTAAGCTCTGGCTTTGAAATGTAATAGTATTGATGGCTGAAGCACCTGGAATAAAATTGATGGTATCAGATTCATTGTATACTCCATCTCTTATATTAAAAACTACAGGGCAACTCACACCTGCAAAAGATGCATAATTGGCCGCTGCCGCAAAAGTGGTAAAATCTGGTGTCGCACCACTAATGGTATAACTGCCACACAAGGCAGGATACACAGATTTATATGCGGTATCATTTATCGGATTTACATCTCCAGCAATGCTTGTCCATACTTTTATATCATATTTTATAACCCCAGTAAAATTAAAATTGCCAATATTTATGTTAATTGCACTATCGCCTGTAGCAAGGCTTCCCGTCCAGGAGTATGGCGTTTGAAGTATACTATTTACACTCCAATTTACAGTTGCTGCAGTGATATTATTATTACCGTAATTTCTGATTGATGCAATGATGTTATTAGCACCTTGTGCAACTGGCGTTGATAAGTTAGTAATTGCAATTGCACCTCCATCATCATCATTCAAGTTAAACTCATCTGCACCAATGCTAGGCGCAGTTAAGCTTCTTGTACTATCATCAATATCTTTTGGTATGGCTGCCAAAGGCGCACCAAACTTAAAAACATCTACCGCACCGGCTTTATTTTTATCGATATGTAAGTCGCCAAAATAGCTTACAAAGGCAGGTGTAATTTTTTTACTATTGGCATCTTTGCCCAAAGCCTTCCAAGCAGACAAAGATAAATTGGTAGAGCCATTGTAAACTGTTTTGGTAGTATCGGTAATGAAATAGGCATTGTTATTACTAGTAAAAGTGGAAACAAAAGAGCTGCTATTAAATTCCAACACTCTATAAAATATATCTGCATTTGTAGCCCTTTTTACTGCAATATTATTTTTAAAATTGATATTGTTATTTGCAATAAACACTAAACTATTGTTACTGTTATCTGCACTGTCGGCAATTGTATTGTTATAAAAATCATTGTATTGCCCTCCTGCATATACTGCATAACTACCTCTTGCGCCAAAAAAGTTATTATATATTTTTATGGGCTTTAATGCGGTACCACTGTTTTGAGAAAAGAAAGCAGTACTTCCATTTGCATAAATTTTATTTCTGGAAACAGTAATATCTACATTAGCTCCCGAGCCTGAATTAAGTTTAATACCACCAATGCTATTGGTACCATAAATAATACAAGTATTACCACTTTGAAATGTACAAATAAGTGGGTTTTGTACAAAATTACTATCTATAATGGCGAAGCTATTAGCAGCTACATTTACATCAATAGCTTGTGAACCGCTGCCCATTGCTTCAAACCTGTTACCCTTAATGATTCCATTATTCAGGGTCATTGAAATTCCAACTTTACCGCTGCTGAACCGGTTGTTGGTAATATTTATATTGCTATCAATTGTAATAGTTGGAAAACCTTGCTGCCATATATGTGCATTACTTATTGATGATGCATTTGCAATGGAATGAAATACGCAACTGTCGATATTTACAAATCGTACTTTATTTCTAAATAAAATTTCATTTACATACCCATTGGCTGGGTTAGTAGATTGAAAAGTTATATGCTTAAAGTTTACAAACGCAGCACTATCTAATGTAACTGTGTTTGTAGGATTTGCACCAATACCTGTTGCAAAAAACGCCAATGTATCAAGCGAAGCGTTGTTATTTTCTCCCTTAAAAGTTACCAAGTTTGTTAAGCTTGCTCCCTTAATAGATTTTATGATCGGGTGCTCAATATATTTTCCATTGCGTACTAAAATATTTACCGCACTATCTATACCACTGTAGCTTAACAATTCACCAGCCTTTGTAAAGCTTGGTAAGCTTGGGTTTACACCACCAATGGTAAATTGCCCACGTGCAAATGGCATAATACTATCTAGCCTAAGGGTATCATTTATAGGTGCTTGGTCGGGTGCCGCATTTGGTAAATCTGTCCATACTTTTAGTGATGTATATTTCATCATTGGAAAAGTATAGTTCCCAAAATTGATGGTCGTGCTGCTGTCATAGGCAAGGTTGCCACTCCACGTATAAGAGGGTAATTGCTCTGTGCCATCTATACTCCAACGAACTTTTACCTGGTTTAAAATAGCAGCACCGTTATTCATTATTTTTATGGATAGTGGTTGCACTGCACTTGCTGCAAAATCTTTTTTATTGGCTATTAGTTGTTGTGCTATTACATCATTGCTTAGCAGCATCGGTTCATCAGCACCTATTGCAGGGTTAAGTGCATTCCTGTTGTCATTATCAATATCAAAAAGCAAAGGATTTACCGGAGGAGCTGGCACACCTGCACCTAGCAAAGATGGATGCAGTACATGGAGATTTGAGGAGTCAATATATTTTGGATTTACAGCAATACTGTTTGGCTCAAAGCCAGCAGCTTTGTAAGTAGCAATGCTGGCATAGTTAGTAACGCCCGCTGTTACCAAGGTTGGGCCATTAGTAAAAAAACTGTTATTGTCTGAATTGGCAGGATATGCAGCCGAACGGATGTAAGGAACAGCGGTGTATTTTGAAGCAAAAATATTATTCTTACAAAGCGATACACCTGACTCAAACGACGATGAACCAATGGCTCCAAAACTAAAACCACTTATTGCGTTTGTACTTACAATGTTGTAAAAGTTATTAAAGTAATACCGCATTGATTGTGTAACACCTACGCCAGCACTTAAGTCGGATGTACCGATTCTGAATTGACCAGTTGCAGTAATAAAATTGTTATACATCTCTACATGCGCTAGCTTAGTAGTTACAATAGGATTTGTATCAAAATCTCCTACCAATCGGGAAGTGCCACACCTTAAAAATTTATTGTTTTTTATAAACAGTGTATCGCTACAACCTACAAAATAAAAAGTAGATTTATAGGCAAAAGAACCAGATACATGGTTAAAATTAAAGTCCTGAAAAGTATTGCCATCCAGCACAGGTTTTGCAACATTGAAACATTGTAATATAAATGGCGAGTTGTTTCCATCTGCACTACCACCACTTATAATGTTGTTCTTTAGCAAAAGTCCACTCAT
>JANMGS010000056.1:0-5161 GCA_031374745.1 Ferruginibacter sp.
TTTAAAAAATGCTTTTGTAAATAATGTTTTTAAAGGCTGGACCAAGCATAGAGGGGATTTGAATTTTAGTAAGAAGACTTTTAATGAAATGTGGAAAGAGCGAAATAGTTAATATATTTGATAAACAAATATTTCCATGGAAAGAATATTTACAGCACATATTGAAAAAGATATCGAGACAAATTGCTTTGTTGGTAGCATACCTTCCATACCTGGGGCACATACGCAAGCTAAAAGCTTAGATGAACTTACTGTTCGGTTAAAAGAGGTTTTAGAACTTTGCTTGGAGGAGATGAGCGACGAGGAAAAAGAAAGCCTTTCTGTTTTTTTTGGGACACAGCAAATAGCTATTGCTGTATGAGTAAGTTGCCAATAGTAAATGCAAAACAACTTGAACGTATTTTGTTTCATATGGGTTTTGTTGTTAAGCGTCAGAAGGGAAGCCATAAGTTTTATAAACATCCGGATGGTCGCTTTACTACAATTCCACACCATTCAAATGAAGATTTATCAAGACCACTCATTAGAATAATCTTGAATCAAATAGATTTGACTTTAGAAGAGTTTATAGATTTATTGAATAATTAAGAATGCTTCTCATTTATACCCCACAATCTACCACTCGCTTACAATACATCTGCAAATTTATTTTTGAAGAAGTATTGGGCACATCCTATACGCTTACTATTGATGAAGTGAATTTTAATGACTATGATGGATTTAAAATTAATTACAGCGATATTTTTTTAGAAGAAATTTTCCAAATTAAACCACATTCAATATTATTTGAAACAGGAATTAGTGAGCAAGATGTAAATTGTTTTGTTCATAAAGAACATAAAGCATTTTTTAAGAAAGAAAATGCGCATTATCCATTTGATGTTTTTGCTGCAACTTTTTATTTGATAACCCGATATGAAGAATATCTTCCACATCGTTTGGATATGTATGGAAGATATGCGCATGAAAATTCAATTGCTAATAAAGAAGATTTTTTAAATATTCCTTTGGTAAATATTTGGCTCGCTCATTTTAAGGAAGCTTTACAACAACATTTCCCTACTATTATTTTTAAACAAAAGCCATTTAAGTTTTTGCCTACTTACGATATAGATATGGCATGGTCCTACAAAGAAAAAGGGCTTTTAAGAAATGCGGGTGGATTTTTGAAAAGCCCTTCCATAGGTAGACTTTCAGCGCTGCTCGGCTTGAGCGATGACCCATTTGACAGTTATGAGTTTTTACATGAAATACATGAACAGTATGGTTTAAAACCATTGTACTTTTTTTTAGTAGCAACAGAAAATGGAATGTATGATAAAAATACATTGCCAAATAATGAAGCCATGCAGTTATTGATAAAAGCGCATGCGGAAAAATATGACATTGGGCTTCATCCTTCTTGGAAGAGTAATGATGCGATAGAAATATTAAAAGATGAAAAAGCAGTATTAGAAAATATATCCAATAAAACCATAAAATCATCTAGGCAGCATTATATAAAATGCACCATGCCAGAAACATTCCAGCAACTTATTGAAACGGGTATTACAGAAGATTATAGTATGGGATATGGTAGTATCAATGGATTTAGGGCATCGGTTGCATCTTCTTTTTATTGGTACGATTTGTCTTTTGAAAAAATCACCAAACTCCGAATCCATCCTTTTTGTTTTATGGATGCAAATTGTTTTTATGAACAAAAGTTATCTGTAAAAGAATCGGTAGATGAATTGATGCATTATTATAGATACTGCAAACTAATTAATGGAACACTAATCACAATTTTCCACAATAATTTTTTAGGAGTAGATAAAAAGTTTATGGGTTGGAGTAATTTGTATAAGGATTTTATATCTCAGGTTCAAGAATAATTTTACCTGCTTTTTTTACAGAATAGTTTACCAAAAATACACCTGTAAGGGTAACCAAGGATCCCCAAAGTATATAACTACTCAGTTTTTCATTTAAAAAAAAGTACCCGCAAATCATTGCCACCAGCGGGTTTATGTATGCGTACAACGAAGAAATAGCTGGCGGTAATTTTTTTAAGCTGTATATAAAAGCGATAAAAGCAATGAGCGAACCCATAATGACCAAATATGCCAAGGCAAGCCAAAATGTAAGCGACATATTTTTAAAGGCAACAACCGGCAAACTTGTTTCTGCAATTATAAACAACAACACACTACCAATAAGCATTTGCCAACCTACGCCATAGTAAGGATTTATTTCTACCTTATTTCTGGCAATAAAGATGGTACCTACACTCCATGAGAGCATAGCAACAACGGATAGAAAAATACCAAAAAGAAATGATGGACCGGTTGCGTGAAAAGCATTCTCATAAAATACAATGGCAATGCCGCTTATACCTAAGAAAAGCCCAATAAAAGTAAGCGCAGTCATTCGCTTACTTTTAAAAAATACTTTTTCTATTATAACTACGCAAAGCGGGTAGAGGGATCCTATAAGTGCTCCCAATCCTGCGGGTATGTATTGTATGCCCCATGTACTTAATCCATTTGCAGATACAAATAGTATGATAGACATGATGAATAGCCAACGAAATTGTCTAAAGCTTGGCAGTGGAATTTTTTTATAGAATAAAAAGAAGGATACAAAAATAGAACCACCTATAAACTGTCGCATATAGGCCATTTGCAAGGCAGGTACTTCTGATACGCCAATTTTGCTCACAACCCATGTGGTACCCCAAACAATACTAGTTATAAAAAGTGCAAAATATCCTTTTGCTTTAGATGATAGTTGCAAGTTATTAATGTTTAAAATGTCTAGTACCTGTTATCACCATGGCTAAGCCATTTACTTTACAATATTCGATGCTGTCATTGTCTCTCATAGACCCACCTGGCTGTATGAATGCATCTATGCCTGCCGTGTGTGCTATACGTACACAATCATCGAAAGGAAAAAACGCATCGCTTGCAAGTGCAGCACCAGTCGTATCTGCACCAAATTGTTTTGCTTTGTCAATGGCATTTCTTAAGGCATCTATCCGGCTTGTTTGCCCACAACCTTTGCCTATTAGTTGATTGTCTTTTACCAATGCAATGGCATTGCTTTTTAAATGCTTGCATATAATATTAGCAAAAGCCAATGATTTTTTTTCGGTTGCTGTTGTTTCTCTTCCGCCTACTTCTTTCCACTCAGCATAATTTCCTTCATCGGTTTGTTGCACGAGTGTACCATTGAGCAATGATTTTGTTTGTAATTTTTGTTCAGGGTATTTTAGCGCTTTAAGCAAGATCCGGTTTTTCTTTTGTTTTAAAATAATCAACGCATCTTCATTAAATGATGGAGCTATTAACACCTCAAAAAATATCTCGTTAATAGCATTGGCGGTAGCTTCATCTATTTCTGCATTGCAAACCAACACGCCACCAAAAGCACTTTCCGGATCACCAGCCAATGCAGCTTTCCATGCATTGGATACGTTTTCTCTAATGGCCGCACCACATACATTGGTGTGTTTGATGATACAAAACCACACACCAGTTTCAGAGCGTTCGTAAGTCCCTCCTCCGGAGGGGTTTGGGGAGGCTTCCTTTATGATTTGTATCGCTGCATCCACATCAACCAAATTATTATACGATAATTCTTTGCCATGTAATTGTGTAAATATTTCGTTTAGGTTACCATAAAATCCTGCCGATTGGTGTGGATTTTCTCCATAGCGTAATGAACGATTTTCTTTATTGAAAGGAGTAGAAACATCAAGCCCATTAAAATAAGCAGATATGGCATTGTCATAATGGGTGCATACATCAAATGCTTTTATGGCAAAGGTTCTTCTTTGTTCTATACTTGTTTCGCCTTGTTGATTTTTTAATAATTGCTCTAACAATGCATAATCTTTTTTGGCTGCTATTACCACTACATCTGCATGGTTTTTTGCTGCTGCACGTATCATACTTGGTCCACCAATATCTATCTTTTCTATAATTGCTTGCTCTCCCCCCTCTGAAGGGAGTTGGAGGGAGGCTGCCACCGTTTCTTCAAATGGGTATAAGTCAACTATTACTAAATCTATTTCGGGTATGGCATGTTCTTTCATTTCTGCCACATGTATAACATCATTTCTTTTACCTAAAATGCCACCAAATACTTTTGGGTGCAGTGTTTTTACCCTGCCTCCAAGTATAGAAGGGTAGGAAGTTAAGTTTTCTACAGGAATACATGGCACCCCAAGTTTTTCAATAAATTCTTGCGTGCCTCCAGTACTGTAAATGGTTATGCCAAGGTTATGTAAGGAATGAATGATTGCTTCTAATCCATCTTTGTAAAAAACAGAGATAAGAGCCGATTGAATTTTCTTTTGCATGGTTTTTTTGCTAAAAACCTGGCTGCCGGCAAAGGCAGGGTCGGTAAGATGTTTGAAAATATATTGACCTTACCAAAGGAAATGCTAGTTGGCATCCAATACAAAAGCGCCATGCTCTCCTGTAATAAAGTATTGCAAATGTAGTTCTTCACATTCTTTTTTCCATTGTGCAATTTTCCACAGGCTGTTAGAAGCATCAAACACAATAGTGGTGGGCATTACAGCGTTTGTAATATCTGAGATATTTATTTTTGGCTTTTTGCAAATAATCAATACATCTATTTTTATTTTTTGTATGAGCGGCTCGTAGTGTACAGCACTATCTATTATCATTATTTTTTTATCATAAAACTGCCACAATTTGCTAATATTTTTCAACGCAGCTAAGCTGTCTTTGCTTTCTCTTACTTGCAATGAAACCCTTGCCGGTTTCAAATTGAAGTTTTGTAATGCGCCGTCTTGTTTAAAAGCATCATCGCCGTAAAACCAGTATTTATTATTTGATATGAAATCGATAGCGGTATGCCTGCTTACATTGTAAACAATCATTTTCTTTTGTTGTTGCAATTTAATTTTTCCATATGACCAGGTTGCTACAAACAACAATAAACTTCCCAAAGCTATTTTTAATAATTGCTTATTTCTTCTAAGCAAGCTGGCGCACAATAAAAATACAAATGCATACAAAACCCATGTTGTAAACGGCGTTGCATAAATTTTATCAATAAGTGACAGCGGAAGCGTATTAAAAAAATCAATAATGGCATTCATAATCCATGTGAGTACATAAATAAATTTGCCAATAAAGGTTGCCAA
>JANMGS010000826.1:0-3834 GCA_031374745.1 Ferruginibacter sp.
GTATCAATTGTACTTTTCCAGTTGGTATTTCGTATGTTCTAAGAATTTTATTTTTTAACTCTATTTGATTACCTGTTTTACTTTTTACGTAATTGTATTCATAATTACCAGCACTTTTATAATCTGTGATAGTTCCAAACGCAGCAGTATTTGTACTGTCTATTATGGCTCCTTTCATTTGAATGAGTAAAACAGTATCGCCAACATTGTATGCAGTTGCATTGCCTACATTTAATATGTTTTTGCAGGGGTCAAGGCTTAATACAGGTGTGTAGTTGTTGATAATGGTTTCTGCAGTGCAGTTCGTTGTAAAATTTCTTACAATACTATCCTTACATCCATTTACATCCGTAACAACTAGTGTAACCGAAAAGGTACTAGAAGTTGAATAAGAGTGTGAAACATTTTGCCCAATACCGGTTGTGTTATCACCAAAATTCCATTGCCAGCTAGCTATTGGATTTGTATTGGTATACCCCAAGCCGCTAAAATTAAATGCAGTGCAGGAGGTGCTTAGCGCATTGATTCTTACTGAATCAATATTTGGTTTAAAAGGAACGGTAGTGATTGGTAAATTTAAATTAAAAAGAGTTTGACCTGATAAGCCTGCTGTAGCACCGTATGAGTCATTTGAATATCCTAAACATACACCATTTATTCCACCTGTATTGATGGAAATTACATTTGCTGGTGTGGTAGGTTGTTTTAGCCATAAAATACCGGCACCACCACCACCACCCGGACCTACTTTTAAATTACCATATGATTGCATATCAGCACCTTTGCCACCTTTGTTTTCGCACGAAATATTGTCTAGATAATTTGTAATGTTTAACAAAGTAGAACCACCCGCACCACCGCCTCCCATACCTTCATGACAATTAGAACCTACACTCATACAAGGAACCCCAGTATTTCCATTTGCTAAAATTTTGTTATTGTTAGATTGTAATCCATTTGAAGAGATTATAATTATTCCTGATCCATTTCCACCTAAGGATTGAAAATTACCAAAATTGTTACTTTGTCCTGCACCACCACCGCCTCCAAGAAATATTTTGTTCAAAGCATTATTATAAGTAAGTAATTTACCTCCAACTCCCCTACTATCTATCGATGAACCTGTACATGGGCCTCCTTCAAATTGATACCCTCCCAATCCTCCTAATGCTCCATTGCTACCACCCCCACCAGCCGAATTATGAGAATTACCTCCACCCCCACCATTTGCCAATGCACCTTTGCCATAAGATTTTGCACTAGATATTTCTGCAATACCTTCTCCTTTACCTGAAGCTAAATCTGGGTTTTGAGGATAATAATATTGATTTTCTCCACAATAAAAAACAGGCGGATTAGAGACTGAATCTAAGCCTCCTCGAAACCCTTTACCCGTAACATCAATATTATGGTTTAGCGTAAGAATATTATTTACATTGAATACAAGAACCCCTCCGATTTTCCCATTCCAAGGTAAACAGGTTAGCGTATTAGATGTTGTATAATTTTGATAATATGGTACTCGAATTAATTGCACTTTACCTATTGGTATTTCGTAAGTCCTAAGTATTTTATTTTTTAATTCTATTTGATTACCTGTTTTACTTTTTACATAGTTAAATTCATAATTTCCAGCGCTTTTATAATCTATAATCGTGCCAAACGAAGCTGTATTTGTGCTATCTATAATTGCTCCTTTCATCTGGATCATTAATACAGTATCACCAATATTATAGGCAGAGGCATTTTCAACTGTCACCACATTTTTACAAGAGTTTGTGTCTAAGTTTAGGATTGGTGTGTAGTTATTAATTATAGTTTCATTAGGAATAATAACATTACAAGAATCTAATGTCAAATTACAATTGGGATTTGTTCTAAAACTTATCGCATTTCCACTTGAAGATCCATTATATGCAGAATTACCTTGCTGATTTATAAGACTAGCAAAAATATAATACCCTCTTAGCCCTACTTGTGTAGTAGGGTTAGGTAAAGAGGAATTCATATATGTCCTTAATTGTGATTGAGTGCGTGCAACATTCCATATACGTACCTCATTCATATACCCAATGAACTGCTCATTGGCACTAAGTGTTCCAGCAATTTGTCCTATTGTAGTTAATAAATTATTATTTATTAAGTTACCAGTACATGCTGTTTGACTCATTAAAAAACCATTTCGATAAAATTTTAAGTTGATGCCATCATAAACCATTGCTACATGGGAGGTTTGAAGTAAGGGTATTGGGCAGGTTTGGTTTGCCGTCTTATAACCACTTATAGTTGTAGTAATTCCACAGCCTCTAGTTGAAAGAAAATAATTATTGTCGGAAGTATTTGAATGTTTTGATATTAAATTGCCTGGGAAACCATTTGATAAAAAGGTTTGATTAAAATTTGCTTCAATTGTAATTTGATTACCTGAAATGTCTAAATCTCCAATGGTAACGTAAGATTCTGGTAAAGGAGTACCAAGCAAAAGCCATGTGGAGCAACTTGTTTGGCCAAATATATACGAACTGATAAAAATAAAAATGCAGAGTAAAATAAATCTCATTTACAAAAGTTTAAACGAAGATACTTTATAATTTCATTCACACGTTATCAATGAAAAATGGTTTCATTATTTTGTATAATTGCACATTTTAAAGCTATAGCTGAGTAGTGTTTGGTATAAATATCATAATTTTATAACAATGAAATGCCAGTAAAGTTATGCGGTGAGATGGCTTTTAACTCTTTTTTTAAAGCCCCCGAGATTTTAAGTGTGTTAATAAAATCGTGTACAGTTACTTTAGTTATCTCTTTTCCTCTTGTCAATTCTTTTAAAGCTTCATAAGGTGCAGGATAATTTTCTCTGCGCAAAATGGTTTGTATGGCTTCGGCTACTACCGCCCAATTATTATCCAAATCTGATTTTAATTTTGGCTCATTTAAAATCAATTTGCCCAAGCCTTTTTCCAATGATTTTAAAGATATGATGGTATGCGCAATAGGCACACCAATATTTCTTAGTACCGTACTATCCGTTAAATCCCTTTGTAACCTGCTAATAGGTAGCTTGGCCGAAAGATGCTCTAGTATGGCATTTGCTATCCCAAAATTCCCTTCTGCATTTTCAAAGTCTATGGGATTTACTTTGTGTGGCATAGCGCTGCTACCTATTTCGCCTTTTTTAGTTTGTTGTTTAAAATAATCTGCACTTATATAACTCCACATATCCCTGCACAAGTCTATTAAAATATTGTTGATGCGTTTAATAGCGTCAAAATGTGCAGCCAGTGTATCGTAATGTTCTATTTGTGTTGTGTATTGCTGGCGCTGCAACGCAAGTTTATTTTCTAAAAACGCATTGGCAAATTTTACCCAATTGTATTTTGGATATGCAATGGCATGTGCATTGAAATTACCCGTGGCGCCACCAAATTTTCCAGAAAAAGGGATATGGCTGAATAATTGTATTTGATTTTCCAACCGCTCTACAAAAACCATTATTTCTTTGCCAAGTATAGTTGGGCTTGCAGCTTGTCCATGTGTACGTGCGAGCATGGGTATGGCTTTCCAGTCATTGGCCAGTTTTTTTAAATGCTGTTGCAGGTTTATTACAGCTGGTAAATATTCTTGTTCTACTGCGTCTTTCCAAAGCATGGGAACAGCGGTATTATTTATGTCTTGCGATGTGAGCCCAAAATGTATCCATTCTTTCAATTCACTTATACCAAGAACATCAAGCTTTTCTTTTAAAAAATATTCCACTGCTTTTACATCGTGGTTGGTAATGGTTTCGGTTTTCTTTATTACAATTGCATCTTCTTCTGTAAAATTTTCAAC
>JANMGS010000159.1:0-6566 GCA_031374745.1 Ferruginibacter sp.
AAATTATTTTGCGAAGCAGCACCAGTACCTGGTTTTTATCATACAAATCGCCATCATTTTTTCTGTATTTACCATATGATCATTTAAGGCATCTGTACCATTGGTTTTTAATTCTTCAAAATAATCTTTGTCTTTTTAAGCAAAATTCTAATCTTCCGTTTTTTAAATTATTTGCTTTGTCTTTTAAAGTTTAAGCTAGCTTTTCTTTTTTATCTGAAGGCATGTTCATGTATTTATTGGCTGCTAGTGCTGCCGCTGCACCAATAAGAAAGTAGCTATGTGCTTAGATTTACACTCATTTTATCATTTTTTAAAGGTTTATTAAATTAGTTTTGCAACATAAATAAAGGTATGAATATTCTTAAGTCTGTTTTTATATTGTTCTTGTGTTTAACATCCCCTTGTTTAAATGCCCAGATATTTACTCCCAAAAATTACCCCAAAAATTATTTTCAATGGCCAGTAGGTGCAGCAGTAGGTATTGTGGCAAATTTTGGAGAGTTGCGCCCCAATCACTTTCATATGGGGTTGGATTGTAGAACTGACCAACGGGAGAATGTACCTGTGTATGCAGCAGCAGATGGATACATAGCAAAAGTAAAAATAGAACCCTATGGTTTTGGTAGATGTATTTATATAAACCATCCCAACGGATTAACAACGGTATACGCACACTTAAATGCATTTGAACCTGCATTGGAAAAATACATTACGGACCAACAATACCTAATGCAGCAGTGGCGAGTGTTTTTAGATATACCTGCAAATTTATTTAAAGTAAAGCAAGGCGATTATATAGCAGCAAGCGGAAATACAGGAGGATCGCAAGGCCCACACACCCATTTTGAAATTAGGGATACTAAATCTGATAGGTGCTTAAATGGATTAATGTTTGGATTACCGATACCCGATAATATTGCACCAGAAATAATAAGACTAGCTGTGTATGATAGAACGAAGAGTACATACGACCAATCGCCAAAATTATATTCACTAAAAAAAACCAATGGCGTTTATTCCGTGGTAGGAGGAAAAATTGTAGCTGCCTCTAACAAAGTTAGTTTTGCACTAACCATGCAAGATAAAACAAATGGATCCAGCAATCCAAATGGCGTATATGCAGCAGCAGTATATGACAACGAAAGGCAAATAAGCCAATTTGAAATAGACAGTATAAGCTATTCAGAAACTCGGTACTTTAATGCACATATAGATTTCAAGCTTAGAAGCAATGGTGGTCCATGGCTGCAATATTTATCTCCATTACCAGGATACGAAAATTATATTTATAAAACAGACAATAATAAAGGAGTGATTTCCATATCGGATAGCGAAACACATGCAATTAAAATTATTGTTGCTGATGCAAACGGGAATCAATCTACTTTGAGTTTTGATTTGGCTGCTGCAACAAATATTCCCGAAAGAAAAGAAATACTTACCACACAAAAATTTGTACCCAATTATATAAATGTTTTTGAAAACAATAAGCTGCATTTTTATTTACCGGAAAATGCTTTATACGATACGGTACATTTTGTTTACAATGAACTACCATCTGCCGAAGGTAAAAATATTTATCAGTTACACAATGCTACCATACCTGTGCATTGCATGTATCCAATAAGCATAAGAGAAAACTTTGCCATAGAAGATACGGGTAAAATAGTAATGGAACGCTTTTATGGTAGTAAAAAAGATTTTGCTAAAGCCAATTATTACAAAGGATGGTATACGGCATCATTTAGGGAGTTTGGTAATTTTCAATTATTGATAGATAGGGAGCCACCCAGTATTTTGCCTATAGGATTTAGGGATGGGATGAATGCTGCAGGATTAAAAAGAATACTATTTAAAATAAAAGATAACACAGAAGATATTGTAAATTTTACAGCATTGTTAGATGGGAAATGGTTGCGCTTTAGCAATGACAAAGGCATTAATTTTATTTATAATTTTGATGAGCGCTGCGAGCCAGGAGAGCATGAATTAAAAATTTCCGCCACCGACCAAGTGGGTAATACAGCCGAAAGAACGTATAGATTTACAAAATAAAATGGTAGCCACTAATTAAGCGAACCTGCCTGATGGCAAAGGCAGGTTATCGCTAATGGTTTTTATTCGTGGTCAATAAATTGAAGGCGAAAGAATATATAGATTTACAAGATAAAATGGTGCCACTAATTACACGAACCTGCCTGACGGCAAAGGCAGGTTATCACTAATGGTTTTTATTCGTGCCAATTCGTGCTATTCAAGGCCAATAAAAAACCGAAGGGTTTAAACTTACCGACTTAAATATACTAATAAAAAAGATGTCAAAATAGTAAACAAACTTTTATAAAAAACGCCTTGCCGACCCTGCCTTTGCCGGCAGGCAGGTTCTCGGCAAAAAAACGCACCAAAAAGAGACAACATGAAAAAAGAAACAGCAACCCCACCATTTGGAGATTTGAAAGTAGGAAAAGCAGCACCAGCATTTTACGGACTAGATCAAAATGGAGAAACCATTTCGTTGAAAGATTTTGTAGGTAAGAATGTGATAATTTATTTTTATCCCAAAGATGATACGCCTACCTGCACCACACAAGCGTGTAACCTGAGAGACAATTATTCAAACCTTTTGCAAGATGGTTTTGAGATAATAGGTATTAGTCCGGATCCCGTAAAAAAGCATAAAAAATTTGAAGATAAATACGAATTGCCCTTTGCATTAGTGGCCGACGAAGACCATAGCATTGCAGAAAAATATGGCGTATGGGGCACCAAACAATTTATGGGTAAAACCTATGATGGCATACACCGAACCACTTTTTTAATAGATGCAAAAGGTAAAATAAAAAACATTATCGCCAAGCCTGATTCTAAAAACCATGCAGATGAAATTTTAGCAGCTTGGTATGAATAAACCGCTTTACTATATTAAAGAAAATTCATGGGTGGCGGCCATTGCGGCAAAAAAATTACGGGTTAAGTCGGTAGCAATGGTACTTGGCAAGACCATACATTTATTTGGAAGCAGTAAAGAAGATTTTTTAGCAGATGAATGTTGGGTAAAGCATGAATTATGTCATGTAAAACAATTTAAGGAGCATGGGTATTTTTTGTTTCTTATAAAATATTTGTGGGAGAGTTTAAAGGTGGGGTATCATAACAATAAATATGAAGTGGAAGCAAGGGAGGCGGAAATATTCTAATTTTTTAAATTAATAAATGTCAAATAAAATTTGCAAATGCTTTTTAAATTAAAAGTAGGCTATAAATACCTCCTCCCTAACTTTGTTTTCTAAAACGAGTTTCAATTGTTTTACATTCACTTCTCCTATTCTATAAAAATAATCCTTGGTCTCAAAACTTTCCTCAATATTATTAAGTGGAATTTTATCTAATGATTTTTTAGTATCACTACTCACAAATATTTTTATACTCACCTCGTTTGTAAAAACCAATTTTTCTTGTTGTATCAGTTTTTTGTTTTCATAAGCATACCCATACGATAAAGCAGATATATCCGACAATACAGCAGCACCCGTAGGATGGCTGCCGGCACCTCTACCCAGAAAAAATTGCTCGCCAGAAAACAAGCCTTCTACTATTACGCCATTAAATTCATTTTCTACTTTATACAAATGACTTCTATCGGTTGTAAGTTTTGGTATAACAAATGCATTTATTTTACCATCTTCCAATTTAGTAACGGTGGGCACCAGTTTTATTTTATATCCATTCCTTGTTGCATAATCAATATCTTGTTGCTTTAAGGTTGTAATGCCAAATCGTAATATATCATTTGGCTTTATAATAACACCAAAACCATGTAAGGCAATGATGATTGTTTTGAAGAGTGCATCAAAACCTTCTACATCATTAGTAGGATCAGATTCTGCAAAGCCGCTCGCTTGCGCATTTTTTAAAGCCTGCTCGTAGGAAATGCCATCGTTCACCGTTTTGCTAAGAATGTAATTGGTTGTACCATTAAAAATACCAGATATTTTTACCAAAGCTTCGTTGTCAAAATACTCTTCGAGCGTACGTATAATGGGTATGCTACCACATGCAGCTGCTTCGTATAATAACGACACATTGTACTGGTCTTTTAATGCAAGCAATTCGTCTAAATGCAATGCCAACATTTTCTTATTGGCTGTCACTACATGCTTTCCCCTTTTGATGGCTTCTGTTACAATTGCATAAGCTTCGTCAGTATCGTCAATTAATTCTACAATTACATTAATGCTATCATCCAATAAAACATCCCATTTATCGTAATAAAAGTTTTCTTTGCCAATGGTTCTTTCCTTGCTTTTATTTTTTACTATAATTTTTTTTATGGAGGTTTTAAACCCTGTACTGTTGTTTATTGCAAAGTATAAACCCTGCCCCACACACCCAAAACCAAATAAACCTATGTTTAATTTTTGCATTATTTTTCTTTAATAAAATGTAATAAAAGGTTGTTTATTTTTTCGCCTTCCGTTAAAAAGCCATCGTGCCCATAAGGCGAATCAATTAATTCCAATACAGAGTCATCAATATTTTCATGTAAAAATATTTGCTCTTTTATAGGGAATAAAATATCCGTTGCTATTCCTATCACCAATGTGTTGGCTTTAATGGTAGCGAGTGCATCTATTGTATTTCTCTTACCCCTTCCTATATCATGCGAGTCCATTGTTTTGCTTAAAACATAGTAGCAATGTGCATCAAAACGTTTTGATAATTTTTGTGCTTGGTAACGTTGATAAGAAGCAGCACCGTAATTATCTAATGAATCTGTTGGCTTTGTTGTACGTTCATACATTTCATAGTTTCTGTAACTTAACATGGCAATTGCTCTAGCAGCTTCTATGCCTTTATCGCCCAACTCTATTGCCATACGCTGCGCTTCGTTAAAAGCAATACCCCAAGGAGAATGTTTTGCATTTGTGGCAAGCAATGCTAGATTTTTTATGAATGTTGGCTCTTTTATTGCCCACTCCATTGCTTGCTGGCCGCCCATGGAGCCACCAAGCAATAAAAATATTTCATCAATTTCTAAATAATTTTTTAGCAAAATATTTGCTGCTACTAAATCCTTTATGGTTACAGTAGGAAAGTCTTTTCCATACTTTTCATTGGTAGCAGGGTTTATTGAAATGGGGGAAGTTGTTCCATAGCTCGATCCTATTACATTGGCACAAACAATAAAATATTTTTCGGGATCCAATATTTTACTAGCACCAAAAATATTGCTCCACCAATCTGCCACATCCGAATTGGCAGTAAGTGCATGGCATACCCAAATTACTTTCGATATATCCTTTTCGTACGTTCCATAAGTATGGTAAGCAATTGTCAATTCTTCCAATTGCTTACCATTCTCTAACAGAAATGAATTATTGCTTTTAAAATATTGTACCATTTATAAGCTTGCTTTTAAGGCTTGTTCAAAATCTGCAATAATATCTTCTATATGCTCAATACCTGTTGATATGCGTATAAGACCAGGTGTAACACCGCTGCGTAATTGTGCTTCATCATCCAATTGGTTGTGCGTAGTAGAAGCAGGGTGTATAGCCAATGTTTTAGAATCGCCCACATTGGCTACATGACTTACCAATTGTAATGCATTGATAAATTTTGTGCCGGGCTCTTTGCCACCTTTTATTTCGAAACTGAGCATACCGCCAGATCCATTTTTTAAATATTTTTGCGCCAATGCATAATATTTGCTCGAAGGCAGGCCTGAATAATTTACTTTTTCTACTTGTGGGTGTTGGGATAAATACTCAGCTAATTTTTGTCCATTGCTCGTTGCACGTTCAAGCCTTAAGGAAAGCGTTTCTAAACCTTGTAATAGCAAGAAAGAGTTAAATGGGCTTTGGCTAGCTCCATAATCTCTCAAACCTTCTACTCTTGCACGAATAATAAAAGCAATATTAGGCAAGCCCAAAGGATTGTTTACACCAAAAACTTCGGCAAATTTTAATCCATGATAACCTTCACTAGGCTCACTAAATTGAGGGAATTTCCCATTGCCCCAATCGTAATTTCCGCCATCTACAATTACACCGCCTACACTGGTACCATGTCCACCAATCCATTTTGTAGCGCTTTCTACTACTACGTTTGCACCATGTTGCAACGGTTTAAATAAATAACCGCCAGCGCCAAATGTATTGTCTACTATTACTGGTAAATCATGTTTTTTCGCTACCGCTGCTATCGCTTCAAAGTCGGGGATATTCAATTCTGGATTTCCAATGGTTTCTAAGTAAATGGCTTTTGTTTTTTCATCTATCAGTTTTTCAAATGCTTCCGGAGAATCGCCATCGGCAAAGCGAGCCTCAATGCCCAATCTTTTAAACTGTACTTTAAATTGATTGTATGTGCCCCCATACAAAAAAGAAGTAGATACAAAATTATCGCCCTGTTGTAAAATATTGCTTAACGCTAAAAATTGTGCTGCTTGCCCACTAGCGGTTGCTAAAGCTGCCACCCCGCCTTCTAAAGCGGCAATGCGTTTTTCAAATACATCGGTTGTTGGGTTCATTATTCGGGTATAAATATTACCGAATTCTTTTAGT
>JANMGS010000214.1:0-6540 GCA_031374745.1 Ferruginibacter sp.
ATTTTTTTTCGTCCTTGCTTTATTTCGGCAGTTTTCTTTTTAGTTTCTAGTCTTTTTGCAATTACCGCTTTGGGTATTTTGGTAGGCTTTCTTTTTTTGGGTATAATCAATGCCTTTGAAACGAGAAAAGTCATTTTTTCAATAACCTCGGCCTTGTTGGCAAGTTGGGTACGATGGGCTTGGCTTTTTACAAGTAGATTTCCATCCGCATTTATCTTAATGGAAAGTTTTTCAATTAATAACTTTTTTTCGTCTGTATTAAAATATTCGGTTGATTCTACGTGCCAATAACACTCTACCATGGTTTCCACCTTGTTCACATTCTGCCCCCCTTTGCCTCCACTGCGAGCCGTCTTAAATTTAATTTCGTTTGTAAAATCTGGTGTCATATCCTTCAAAATTACTCAATATTGGTAGGAAAACGGGCTATCTATATTATTTGTATGGTTAATATTTCGATAATAAGAAAAAAACAAGCATTTTTGCATGAAACGAGCGCAGTTTTATGTTGAACAATATTTATCAATCACTTACTGAAAGAAAAAGGCTAAGCAAAAAATCGTTTGCTGTTCTTATTGACCCCGATAAGGTTAATGATAATAGTGTGGAAGACCTAATAAAGCGCTCACTTGATGCCAAAGTAGATTACTTTTTGGCATCAATGGAGTGCTTTATTAAGTCTTCCACGCTATTATCATTTACCTTATCGGGGTCAATAAGAACAGCAAACGATTTTTTGCTTAGCCTTTTTCTTTCATTAAGTGATTGATAAATATTGTTCAACATAAAACTGCGCTCGTTTCATGCAAAAATGCTTGTTTTTTTCTTATTATCGAAATATTAACCACACAAATAATATAGATAGCCCGTTTTCCTACCAATATTGAGTAATTTTGAAGGATATGACACCAAATTTTACAAACGAAATTAAATTTAAAACGGCACGCAGTGGTGGCAAAGGGGGGCAAAATGTGAACAAGGTGGAAACCATGGTAGAGGGATATTGGCAAATAGAAGCATCGGAATATTTTGATACAGATGAAAAAAATTTACTCTTTGAAAAACTTTCCAATAAGATAAATGCGGATGGAAATTTGCTGGTAAAAAGCCAAACCCATCGTACCCAACTTGCCAACAAGGCCGAGGTTATTGAAAAAATGACTGTTCTCGTTTCAAAGGCATTGATTATTCCAAAAAAAAGAAAACCTACCAAAATACCCAAAGCGGTAATTGCAAAAAGACTAGAAACTAAAAAGAAAACTGCCGAAATAAAGCAAGGGCGAAAAAAAATATTGGGAAATGAGTAAGTATTTTTTATTATGGGGAATTATTTTCTGTTCTATTAATTGTTTTGGGCAAAAAAAAATTGCCTTACACTTTGAAAATACAGCAAATGGTAAAAAAATTGTACTAAATGATGCTGTATATAGCAATATTTTTGGAGAAAAATATACAATAACTAAATTGAAATATTATGTGAGTAATATTTGTTTTGTTACAAAAGCAGCATTGGAAATAGATAAAAAAGTATATCTAATAGATGCATCGAAAGGCGATTCAATTGTAAAAAGAGTTGGAAGAAAAATAAAAGGTATTTCTTTTCTACTAGGTGTGGACAGCGCTTTAAATTGCAGTGGTGCCCAAAGCGGCACATTAGATCCTCTCAACGATATGTTTTGGACATGGAACAATGGTTATATAATGTTCAAGTTAGAAGGGAAATCAGATTCATCCAAAGCTGATAATAATAGAATAGAACAACATATTGGCGGTTATAAAGGCGCATATAAAACAATGAGAAAAATATATATCCATATAGATGAAAAATATTTTATGAACAAAAATTCATTGATTATTCAATTAAACCTAGATGAATATTGGAAAGGGATAAACGAAATCCGTATTGCGGAAAATCCCGTTATTGCAGCGCCTGGTGTATTGGCAAAAAAAGCAGCCGATAATTTTACAAAAATCTTTTCTATAAAAAATTGAAGATAAGGATTACCATATTTCTTTCATTATTTATTGCTGTATCGCTTTTATTAATTGGTGCAAGCAAAAAAATGCATGAGCCAACGCCTATTGCTTTCATTATTCCAAAAGGCTTTCCCAAACCGGCTACTAATATTTTTGCAAAAAATAAATTGACAGAGGAGGGTTTTCTCTTAGGCAAAAAATTATTTTATGATGCAAGATTAAGTAAAGATGGCGAGGTAAGTTGTGCAAGTTGTCATCAACAATTTGCGGCTTTTGCTACATACGACCACGATTTAAGCCACGGGGTATTCAATAGTTTTAGTACTCGAAATGCACCAGCACTTATTAACCTAGCGTGGATGAAGGAATGGCATTGGGATGGGGGAATTAATCATTTAGAAAACCAACCTCTTTCGCCCTTAAGTGCTACAAATGAAATGGGGGAAAAATTAGATACTGTTTTGATGAAAATAAAAGCAGATACAAGTTATCGTCGTATGTTTAAGTTGGCATTTGGCGATGCAAATATTACCTCAGAGCGAATGCTAAAAGCATTTACACAATTTGTAGGAAGCCTTGTAAGTGCCAATAGCAAGTACGACAAAGTAAAAAGGGGAGAAGACAAATTTATTTTGCCCGAAGAAAAGGGGTACGAAATTTTTAAGGCAAATTGTAGTACTTGCCACATAGAACCACTTTTTACGGACAATAGTTTTAGAAACAACGGTATTACACTTAACCGATTTAAAGATGTGGGAAGGCAAGGGATTTCTTTGGACAACAAGGATTTCTTAAAATTTAAGGTGCCCACATTGCGTAACGTGGGACTTACACTGCCATATATGCATGATGGGCGATTGAATGTATTGGATAAAGTAATAGCCCATTATACTAGCTTAGATACCGCACTCAAAAATCTTGATCCATTGCTTAAGAGAAAAATCATATTGACAGAGAAAGAAAAAAAGCAATTGGAAATGTTTTTATATACATTGACGGACACTAGTTTTACAAAAAATAAAAGATATGCTCCGTAGGTACTCGTCTATAGGTACTCGCCTTTGGCAGGTACTCGCATGTGGCGAGTACGATAAAGAATTCGCCACAGGCGAATTCCTACAATCAATTCTTTACTTTTGGAAAAAATAATTAATCATTTGGCCTGTGGTTGGTACTCGCCTGTGGCGAGTACAGCAAAGAACCAGCCACAGGCGGGTTCCTACAGGCGAGTAAGACAAAAGAATTTGCCACAGGCGAATTCCTACAAACCAATTCATTACTTTTGAAAAAAATAGTTATTCATTGAGCAGCATAAAAAAATTAGCCGGAGAAACATTGTGGTATGGAGGAAGCACGATAGCTGCTAAGTTTATTAATTATTTACTTACCCCTTTTCTAACTTATACCCTCGCCAATAAAAGTGATTATGGAAAGATTGGTTTAATCTATTCTTTAATACCCATTTTTAATGTACTATTTACATACGGTTTTGAAACAGCCTATTTTCGATTTTCAAATAAAAAGGAACTCGACACTAAATTGTATAGCACTGCTTTTTTATCACTATTTTTTTCAACTATTATTTTTACTTCTATCTTATGGATTGGCCAAAATTTTCTTGGAAGAGTGATCGGGTTAACTGAATTCCCAACAATCATTCAATTGATGATTTTGATTATAGCTACAGATACATTGTCTGCAATTCCTTTTGCTAGGCTTAGACAAGAAAACAGGCCTAAAAAATTTGCAGCCGCAAAAGTATTAGGTATTCTAGTTAATATTTTTCTTACCTGGTTTTTTATAGGTTATTGTCCTAGCCATTTCAATGAAAATCCAAATGGGTGGTTAAATAAAATTTATGACCCTACGGTAAATCCTATAACATATGTTGTATTAGCAAATCTGATACAATCAATAATTACCTTATTTTTTTTATGGAAGGAAATATTGCAAGTACGCTTCAGTTTTAATAAAATATTATGGAGACAAATGATTGTGTATGCTTTGCCATTGATAGTAGTAGGTATGGGAGGAATGATAAATGAAACCATGGATAGACTCATGCTTCGTTGGTGGTTGCCAGGTACAGAAATGTTTAAAGAAGAACAAGTGGGTGTTTATAATGCTTCATATAAACTTGCTATCTTGATTACACTTTTTATACAGGCATTTAAAATGAGTGCCGAACCTTTTTTCTTTAAACAGGCAGAAGGTTCTAATCCTCAAAAAGTATATGCAAGGGTTATGAAATTTTTTGTGATTATTATTTCAACTATGTTTCTTGCCGTTAGTTTGTACATACCAATTTGGAAGTACTTTATTGGTCCAAAATATTGGGAAGGATTGGTTGTTGTACCTATATTATTAATGGCAAATATATTTTTAGGAATTTATTATAACCTAAGTGTGTGGTATAAGCTTAGCAACAAAACAATTTATGGAGCTTGGGTTACTTTGTTAGGTAGCTTAATAACAATTTTGTTAAACTATATTTTTGTACCTCATTTTGGATTTCTTGCATGCGCATGGACCACCTGTATATGCTACGGTACAATGATGGTAGTATCTTTCATTTGGGGACAAAAACATTACCGAATTCCATATGCTTGGAAAAAACTAGTGGCCTATATTGTAATTGTAGTTGCCATATTTTTTATTCACAAAGGCATCACCCATTTTGTAACGAATACTTATTTTAGCCTTGGACTTGCCACAATTTTGATGTTAATTTATTGTCGCTTTCTTACCATTGTGGAGTATAAGGAGTTTATGAAATTACCCATTGTTGGAAAATATTTTGTTCAGTCAAAAGATGCAAAATAGTGAAAAGGTTACTTCGATACTTGCTCAAACGACCGCTTTTGTGGTTGGCAAATAAATTCTCTTCGGCACCTAAAAGAAAAATAGTTTTCAATTCGCTTTCCAAATTATATGCTCGAGCTGCAAAAGAAAAAGACAGCAAAGTAAAGGTTTTGACACCCGATTTACTTATCGCAAAGTTTATCATTTTTAGTGACCAACACAAAGGAGATAGAAGCGCAGCCGATGATTTTAAAAACAATGAGCCGAATTACCTAGCGGCATTAAATTACTATAATGAAAATGGTTTTTCTTTCATAAACCTTGGCGATAGCGAAGAGCTATGGAAATTTGGAGCAGAAAAAATATTGCCGTTAAACAAAGTTGCTTTAGCGGCAGAAGCTTCTTTTCAGCCAGATAGGTTTTATAAAACTTTTGGTAATCATGATTTAATTTGGAAAAACCAACCGGATGTTTTTTTATTATTAAGAAATTACTTTACCATGCCATTGAATGTGTATGAAGGCATTGTCTTAAAACTAAAAACAAGTTTGGGAGAATTAAATATGTTTTTTACTCATGGGCACCAAGGCGATACGATGAGCGATAACAATGGCTTTAGCACTTGGCTTGTAGCGCATCTGTGGCTGCCAATACAGCGATTTCTCGATATCAACATTAATACACCAAGCAAAGATTTTTCTATGCGCAATGAACACAATATTATGATGAGTGAGTGGAGTAGCCGTAAAAAGAATTTAATATTGGTTACAGGGCATACACATTGCCCTGTGTTTGCTACAGGCAAATATTATGACCACCCTTCTAATTATATTCCTAGCAGAGAACCAGCACATGTAAAGCCAAGTTATTTTAATACAGGCTGTTGCTGTTTTGCAGATGGTGATATTACAGGAATTGAAATTGCCAATGGTTTTATAAGACTAATTAAATGGAACCAGTTAGATAGTAAGCCTGTTAGAAAAATATTGGAAGAAATAGAAATAGAGAATTTAATGAATGATTTGCAATAAAATGTTACCAACAAATAATTCTATTTGTTATCTAGTACACCATCCAATTGATACTCCATTTTTATTAATGCATCTACCATTTCGGTATTGAGCATACTATTTCCTTGGCCTCCGGCATTTTGGGTAGCATACCAAATAATTACCATGGCAATATAATCTTGCATATCCTTACCGGCAAATTGTGTTTTAAATTCCACAATCTTGTCATTTATCATCTTCACTGTTTTGCGAATTATTTCCTCATCGCTTTCAGTGGTTTTTATGCGGTAAGTTCTGTCGCCAATTACAATATTTATAGGAATCAATTCACTCATTCTACATTGTGTTTATGACTGAGTAAGGAAATACATTTATCTATATTTTTTATATAGCCATTTATTTTTTGTTCCAATTCTTTTTTCTCCTGAGCATCCATTTTATCTATAGAAGCTTTTAAGATTAATTGCTCTTGCCTTAGAGTTGCTATATGCTCACTTTGCTGATTTTCTTTTTCTTGTAATATTTCAACATGTTTTTTTAATTGTTCATTCTCTGATTGCAACATTCCATACTGTTTTAGTAGACGTTGCAGTTTTGCATTTACTTGTTTTATATGGATGCTTAGTTCTGCCAATTATTATTTTCTAATAGTTGCGTTTAATTTTTTTTCCAATGAAGTGATTATTTTATGCATCATCGCTTCCGTATCGCCATCCTCTAAAGTCTTCGTATCGTCGCTAAAGGTAAAGTT
>JANMGS010000359.1:0-5677 GCA_031374745.1 Ferruginibacter sp.
GTATCCAACTTTTTATGCTTTTTTATTTGAAAAACCCTCGACAAATTGAACCCCCATCTGATTTCTCCTTTACCCCATGTATTGGAAGTTTCAGTAATAAATGCACGTTCGTTCATACCGGTAGAATTGGAGAAATGTAATTGAAAAACATGGCCACCTGTTTCTATATCTATGCCAACAGCTAAAGGATTGTAGTTTACTTTTTCGGTGATGCCATTTATCAAGTAAAAATAATCCCATGTAAAAGCCATACGTTTTGTAAACTTTAATCTACCGCCTACACCTACTGAATAGACATTATTGGGTTGTGTTTCGTAAGGAACGATGTTGTTGTGCACCATGGTTGGTGTTACTTGTAGGGTAAATGCTTCGCTAAATTTCCTTCCGATACTTGTTTGAAAATAATAGGCAAGCCTAGAGCTAAAAAAGTTTTGTATGTTAGGGTCAGCATAGGGTAGTGTATTCATCGTCATCCCTGCCACACCTGTAACCGTTATTGGAAAACTATGCGAGCCTGTAGACTGTTGTATAAGACCGTATTTGATAAAACCATCTATTTCTTTTTTGTAAGTACTTCTTCCTACGCCTACCATCAAATTGCGTAAAATGCCAAAATCAAAGCCAAGGCGCATGGTAGCTTGGTCCAAACCAAAAAAGTTTTTAGCGCCTTGGTCTAATAACCCAAAACGATGTAAAATTCTTAAATCCATTGTGCCTGGTGATAGGAATTCTATAGAGTGCCCATTGATAACCCTGGTAGATTTAAATGCATTTTTTACAAATTCTTTTGTTGGCTTTTCATCCCCCAATAAGCCTATTAGATCTTGTGCTTTAATTGTACAAGAAATTAATACAAGGGCAGATAGGATGCTGATTTTATAAAAACAAGTTTTCATTTTTTTATGTTTATAACGATAATAAATTATTTTAAACCTATTTTTTCAAAGGTTCCAAAGAGCAGTTTACATTAATTTTTGCTGCAGTTGCTACTTTATCTGCTACCAAGCTTGGGATGGTAATTTTATAATCAGAAAGGGGCGCAATAAAGGTTGCTGTTGCGTTTACCTTGCCTCCTTTAATGGTTATTTTACCATCGGTTACAATATCTTTGGTAACACCGTGCATGGTAAGTTTTCCTTTTACATTTACATTATACACGTCCTCTTTTGTATACATTACGGATGCGTTGTTGGTGATGATTCCTTTAAATTCTGCTTTGGGATATTTACTACTTTCTACATAATTCTCATTAAAATGTTCTTGCATCAACGCCCTGTCAAATTCAAAGCCTTTCATCAATACCAGAAATTGCATGTCGCCTGTCTTCGTATCTATCACCATCGTTGTACTTTTATTTACAGCGTCAATATTCTCGGGCGATTTGGGAACAGTTGCATCAAAATCTATTTTACCTGTTTTGGTAAAGTACTTGTCTTGAGCCATTACAATATTTGCTAAGACTGTTACGCTTAATACTAAAATAATTTTTTTCATGATGGTTTTTTTAGGGTTTTGTCAAAAAGTTTATTTTTCTTTAATTATACAACTATGGTTTAATATGATATCGGCTCCTAGGCCCATTTCATCTTTATTAAATCCTGTGCAAATGCCTTGTACTTTTATTACAGTGCCTTCTTTTACTGCAAGGGCTTCGCTGTTGTGCACACTATCCATACTACATCTTACCGAAGTACTCGATGTCGTATCTCCCAGTACCAATGTGAAGAATCCATTTTCATCTTTGTCAACGGACTTTAAGAATCCATTGATAGCAATTGGCTTGCCTAAATATTTGACGGTTGCAATGGAATCATTTTTTGTAAATTCATCCATCATATTATTGCTAGATACAATATAGCTGGGTTTAATAGTTGCAATGTCTTTCTGCGTACGATTGAATTCTTTGTAACCATATATTCCGGCAGCTACAGCAATTATTAGTATTGCCATTAGTATTATTTTTGTACTTTTTCTTTTTAAAATATTCATGTCAGTTTTTTTAGTTGTTAGGACTTCCTGCGTCTATCCATTTTTTTATGATGCCTAGGTCACAGGTATTCATTTTTGCAGCGCCCTTTGGCATAGCCGAATAACCCGAAGCATGCGTTATGGACCCATATAATTTACCATTTATTGCAATGGCTTTATCTGCTGCGTGGTTACCCATTACAATACCTCCACCGGCACTTGCACCAATATGGCAACTATAACATTGTGTAGTAAGAATAGGCACTACTTTTGTGCTGTAGGATGCTACAAGAGATGTATCGCAATTGCCAGATGCAGTTGGATACAACAACTCCGCCTTGTCATAATAACAAGATTGAAACAGGCTGGTACTTGCTACAATGGCAAGTATGAAAATTACATTCTTCATAGGTTTTTCGTTTTTTAGTTATTTAGCGCACCTGAGGTTATCCAATTTTTTACTTGTACTATTTCACATGATGGCATTTTTACCGAATTTTTTGGCATAGGAGAAAAGCCTACGCTCCAATTTATACTGCCATATAGTTTACCATTTAGTGCAGATACTTTAGTGGCTGCATAAGTAGATAAATCTATTCCGCCGCCCAATGATGCAGGGTTGTGACAACCAACACACTTGGTTTGTAGCAATGGTTGTATTGCTGTACTGTATTTAAAATTTAATGTATCGCATGCATCACAACCATTATTTTTTGCACCTTGGTTTATCCATTTTTGTACCAATGCTATTTGTGTACTAGTAAAAGCAGGTAGCGGTGGTAATGGCATTCTTTCATTACCCGTATTTATCAAAACTTTGTACAATTTGCTGTTGGATGCATTTCCGGCAGATACATAATTTTTTATGGTGGCATACGAAGTTAATGTTACTCCTTCTGCATGTGAGGCTGCATCATGGCAACCACTTGTTGCACAACCAGCATTTATCATTGGTAGTATGCTATTAGCAAAATACACACTGTCTGCGTTACAGGTAATTCCAGTATTACCGGGTATCGGTGTTATGCCGCCATTTGCATTTTCTAAAGAAAACACGGTTTCATGTTTGCAAGAAATAAACATTACCAAGGCTAGGAAACTTGCTAAGGCAAGATTGATTATTTTTTTCATTTATAAAGAATTTAAAAGTTGGCCTCAAACTATATGCCGCTGCACAAAAACTTTTTACAAGAATTTGTTAATCCATACATGAACTATTCTGATTGGCATAGCAATCACAGCAATATTTCAGCATTTTTAAAAATGGCAAGTACACACAGCAATTTCAGTTTGATAATTAGTAAAATAGTTGCGTGTTTGTGTAAAATAACGGGATTAGCAAATTCTTGGAGGTTGCCAAATATTGGATAAATAGGTGGAGAGGAGAAACTGGTTTTGTAAATTGGATTTTATTTTTTGAATATTATCCAATTGTATAAACCATTTAATTTTAGCTGTTGTAGGTACAATGGCAGATGAAATGCTGAAAATAGAATGACTTACGGTTTTAAAAGGTAATTGCATGTCTTTGCTATTGTCTTTGCCTTTAGGGCATTGATGCATGTAATGGATATCTAGAAACTGGATAAAACTTAAGTCCTTATTCAATGCTTTGTGCTCTTTAAAATGCTCAAATATAAGTGGCATTTTCAACAACTGATTTGCTTCTGTTGTAGAAAACAGGTACAAACTTAAAAAGAATATGGCTATTGGTTTTTTCAAAGTTTAAAAAATTTCCAGATGTATTATTACAAATTTATGACAAATAACATGCCATTATTTTTTTTGTTTTATAGTTTATTAAAAGATAACAAGCATTTAAGAAAAGTTTACAAACTTATTTCAATACAAATTATTGATTGTAATTATTCTTAATGCAACATAATCTTTTTAAGATTACGAATCTATAAACTCAACGATTTTACAATATGAAAACTTTACTAACTGTTAATCTTTTTATTGCAAATGCTCAAACTTCCCATACACATCTTCATAAAACAAAACCCTACCTGCGCTATCTACACCCACTGGGTTGTACCATACAAGTACAGGCATGTGTTCATTGGCATGTACAGTTATGGGCGCTTGGTTTTTCAAACAGCCTTTTTGTGACAATGTATCTATTGCAATGAAATTGTTCTTCAAAACGAGGTGGCCAAGTTCAAACGGTTTTTCCATGCGCATACAGCCATGGCTAAAATATCTTTTGTTTAATGTAAATAAATTTTTGTTTGGTGTATCGTGTAAGTAAACGCCATCCGGACTATAAAAATTTAATTTTAATAAGCCCAAAGCATTGTCGCAGCCTGTACTTTGTCTAATAAGATAGGGAAAATAACTGGAGCTCAAAGAATGCCAATTGATGCTATAAGGATCGACAATCTTTCCTGCACTATTAAGTACTTGATAGTTTCCTTTATCTATAAACGAAGCACTCCGTTTAATATTTGGCAATAATTCTTTGGTAGCAATTTTATATGGCACATGCCAATAGGGGTATAAGATAACTTCGTTTACCGTACTTAAAAGGGTGGGGGTAGGCGTTGTTGGTTTCCCTACTATCATGCGCATTTCCATTGATACTTTGTTATCCCTATAAAGCTTTAAATAGGCGGCTGGGATATTCACTACAATGGTAGATCTATTAAGCGAAAAGCAACTTAACCAGCGGTAATAATTAATGGCTAGGCCCAGTTCTGCTAGTCTTTTTGATAAGGGTACATTTAATTCTGATAGAATTGTTTTGCGGAGTGTGCCATCTGCTATAAGTACAAATTGTTTTTGCGCTTCTTTTACTTTGCTTAATAAACCAGTGTCTTTTACATTTTGTTCTACTTCATTTGTAATACCAAGCTGGTACAGTTTTGTGGTGAGTTGTGTATTAGCAGCATTCACTTTTGTATTTGTAATATTAACTTCTTTAAAAGCAGGGTCTGCCATTACTTTACATATCCATTGTATCTTATTTTCTATAGCAGCAATTTCTGGTAATGAAGGGGAAATATCTTTTGCCAATAATATTATTTTTTTCTTTGAAACATATTCTGCCAAAAGAAGGGGGATCTGCTTACATGATAATATTTCATCTACACCATTATAGCTCAAACTAGGCTTTGTGTTTCCATAAACGATATCGCTAAAAAAATGAATGGCTGCATCTGTAAGCATTATTTCATCCTCTATAGAATCGTTTAAAGATGACGCAAATGTATTTTCTTTTGCAAGTTTCTCTGTCAAATCGTATTGATAATCTTTTTCCCTTAGCCCTAACGCAGATGATTGTTTTAATAAATTTAATAAAATGTACTGTTCCGTCTTATTAGTTTCATTTATCCAAGCTGTTTTATAGTGCATTGTTTCATAAAATGTAGAAATATCAGCTAATCTATTGGTGCCAATACTTTGTGGGAATTTTTTTTCAGCAATATATTGTTCCATTTTTTCTGCTGTAATTTGAGAAAAAACAAGCGTGCTGCTAGTACAAAAAATGAATAGTATTGATATATACTTAAAAATGATCTTTTTCATGATACATCAGATGTTCCCAGATAAGTAGCTATTAAAGGCTATCTTAATTTGACTGAATCTTTTTTCTGCGTCTTTAATATTATTGCGAAGTTGCTTTAGTTGCATTTCGAGGCTTTTTTTTATTTCGCCTTTTACAAAAAAATCTTTCTGGAGCTCCTTAGTTACCTTATCTATTTCATTA
>JANMGS010000844.1:0-3696 GCA_031374745.1 Ferruginibacter sp.
ATACAAACGCATATCCTCTGTAATCGTACTTTCGGGTATATGACTCATATCGTTGTTGCTATTGCGAAATTTTAGCGGTATGAATGTATTAAATCCATTTGTTTTATCTTGTAATGAACGCAATTTGCTCATATGATCTACCCTATGCTCATATTTTTCTATATGGCCATAGAGCATAGTAGCATTGCTGTGCATACCAAGATTATGTGCCGTTTCATGTATATGTAACCAGCCTTCACCAGTAACTTTATCTCCAGCTATTTCTTTGCGTATTTCAGGATGAAAAATTTCGGCACCTCCACCAGGCAAAGACTGTAAACCCGCATTTTTCAATGTTTCCATACCTTCTTCCACTGTTAATTTTGCTTTTCTAAACATGTAATCTAGTTCTACTGCCGTAAAACCTTTTACATGTAAGTCTGACCTGTGTGCCTTTATTTTTTGGATAAGTTCAATAAAATAAGCTAAATCCATTTTCGGATGTACGCCACCTACAATATGAACTTCCGTAATGGGTTTGCCATCATAGCTCTTAACAATATCAAGCATTTGATCAATGGTTAATTCCCATCCCTCTTCTTTTTTTGCGTATAATTTTGAATAGGAACAAAACTTACAACTAAATACACACACATTGGTAGGTTCTATATGAAAATTCCTATTAAAATATGTTTTGTTACCGTGTAATTTTTTTCTTACAAAATTGGCCAAGACGCCCACAAATGGAAGATCAGCCTTCTCAAACAAAATAATGCAATCTTCGTCGGAGATCCTTTTTCCATCTTTTATTTTCGAAGCTATTTGTTTAAGTGATAAATCCGTTGAGAAATTTATTAATGTATCGATAGGATTAGGCATTTATATATTTTTTGCAAAATTAAGAAACAATCAATGTAATACTATACGATAAACGAAATGATTGGTATTTTTAAAACTACATTTTATTGAACAATTTGCATCCTTTTTTGATATAGATATAAGCAATTGAATCTACTAAAAATCCAAAAGCTTCTTTCTTGGACATTTTGTGCAATTCAACTTTTTTATATTTCGCTTTTACATTTATTGGTTGAATAAAAAAAAAGCTACTTGCAAATAATAATTTGATAACTTACGACCGATAAAATAAATATTTCTGCTAATCAAAACTAGTTTTTATGAGTATTAAGTTAAGGCTTATCATATTAAATTTTCTACAATTTTTTGTTTGGGGTGCGTGGTTAATATCTGCTGGCGATTTTCTATTTAAAAGCGGTTTCAGTGGTACACAAATAGGTGCTGTCTACTCTACATTAGGTTTGGCGTCTTTATTTATGCCTTCTTTAATGGGTATTATTGCAGATAAATATGTAAATGCAGAAAGATTATTAGGTATTTGCCATATTATTAGTGGCGCATTCTTAATAGTAGCAGCAGGAAATATTAACCCTAATATTTTATTTTGGATAATGTTTTTAAATAGTTGTTTCTATATGCCTACAATAGCTTTAAATAACTCGGTTAGTTATAATATTTTGGTAAGTAATAATAAAGACGTTGTAAAAGATTTTCCTCCTATTAGAGTTTGGGGAACTATAGGCTTTATTGCAGCTATGTGGATAGTAGATATTACTGGTTGGAAAGACTCCAATATGCAATTCTATTTTAGTGCCTTTCTTTCTGTTTTAATGGGTGTATACTCTTTTACTTTGCCTAATTGCATACCAATGAATAAAATTAAAGGCACAGGATTGATGTCAAAGTTGGGATTAGATGCCTTTGTTTTATTAAAAGAAAAGCGAATGTTCATATTTTTTATGTTTGCCTTATTATTGGGTGCAGCACTTCAAATAACCAATACATTCGGTGGTCAATTCTTAAGGAGTTTTGGATCTACCTATCCCGATTCGTTTGTGGTAAAGCACGAGATTCTTACATTATCAATATCACAAATATCTGAATCTCTTTTTATTCTTGCTATCCCATTTTTTTTGAAAAAATTTGGAATAAAATATGTGATGTTTTTCAGTATGTTGGCTTGGGTTTTACGATTTGCATTATTTGGTATAGGTAATCCTGGTAATGGTTTATTTTTCTTAATGTCATCTATGATTATTTATGGAATGGCATTTGACTTTTTTAATATCTCTGGTTCTTTATTTGTAGAAAATGAAACAAATTCAGAAATAAGAGCGAGTGCTCAAGGGTTATTTATGTTTATGACCAATGGTGTAGGAGCAGTAATAGGAAGCTTTGGAAGTGGTTTAATTGTAGATCATTTTACCACAAATAATATAAGGGATTGGCAAACAATTTGGATGTGTTTTGCCGGTTATGCATTAGTTGTAGCTATACTTTTTATGTTACTCTTTAAATACAAGCATGATCCTAATGCCGTAAAAGCTGCAGTACATTAAGGGTATTATATTAAAAAAAAGCCACTTTCTATTTCAAGTGGCTTTTTTAATGATAGATATTATTTCTTTTAATGCTTCTTCTTAATTACTATTTCATTAACTCCGCCCATGCAGCTTCCAATGGCCTACTGATGCCATCGCCTTTCCATTCGGGAGAATTTGGTATAGATGTTGTTTTTAGAAATGCCTCTTTTGTCATGCCTGCATCTATACTTTCTTTTGTAAATTTTAATACATTACTGAGGTAATCCCTAAACAGTAAAACATCGGCCTTATTTATTAGTATATCAAAACCATCTGCAGCATGCCCACAAACATAAATGGTATCTTCCTTAAATTTTGCTGTAGCCTCTGTTAAAATACTTATCCATTCACCAATATTTGCACCTGCAGATTTGTCTACAAAAGGATGACGGCGATTAAATACAAGATCCCCTACATGTACAACATTGGCTTTTTCAAAATGTACAAAACTATCACCATCGGTATGGCCTCTTCCAAAATAATGTAGCGTTAGTCTTTCCTTTTTCAGTTTCCTACTCCATACTTTATCATACGTGATATCCGGATATAATTGTTGTGCTTCTTTTTTATTTTTCATGGCTACTGCCTCTTGGTTTTTCAATGAGTTCTGATGTGCCACCACATTTTTTACCAATCCTTTAAATGCAATATTTCCTGCCGTATGGTCACCATGGTGATGTGTATTTATCAAAAATTGAAAAGGCTTTGAAGATTTCTTTTTTATTTCATCAATACAATGTTGTGCTGTATCTGGAAATTGTGCATCCACGACAATGATTCCTTTTTTGCCCATCATAAATAAAATGGTTCCTCCTTTTTCAGAAAAAACACCCATATTATCTGTAATCATTTTTATTTTAAAACTGGGGTCTTGTAAAAAGGAAGCAAGTGTGCTTTTGCTTAATAACGCTAGCGCTCCTAAGGTAAGGGAAGTATTTTTTAAAAATGATCGTCGTTGCATAATTTTTTTTAGAAAGTTACGAAATATTTTTGCATACTGTTTTCAGTCTATGATTATTTAAGCCTTTGCAAATATCTTTTTTATTAATATTCTATCTTTTTTAAATTAGGAAACTTTAACCAAGTACCTATCACTACCAATACAGACATAGCACCACCAAAAACCAATGCTGGTAAAGTTCCTATCAATTTAGAGGTAATGCCACTTTCAAACTGGCCGAGTTCGTTGGAAGAATTGATAAAAATCATGTTGATAGATGATACCCTACCTCTCAACTCATCTGGAGTGTACAATTGAGAAATCATGCCTCTAATT
>JANMGS010000391.1:0-3906 GCA_031374745.1 Ferruginibacter sp.
GAAATGAAAAGGGCTAAGATGCACATGTTGTGCAATTTCTTCTAGCGATGGTTGATTGATAAAATTATTTTTTAGATAATCAATCGCTTCTGCAATTCTGTTAAAGTCAATTTGCTTTTGTTCTATCATTGTACATGGTTATTTGCAAATGTATTTATGACTTTATGATGAAACAACCCGAAACTAGCGGAATACTCAATACAATTTGAGCAATCTTGATAATACTACAAAAGTAGCAATCGAAATGCAGTAGCTTTTTTGTTGTAAATAACTTTTAATGTTCGTTTACTTAATCTTAAACCCATTAGCTGTAGCAAAACTTCTTTGTGAAGCTTGAATTCTATTTGTAACCCCTTGTCGATCAGCAACTATTTTTTGAAGCTTTACAACAACTTTATTCCTTTCCTCTTCGTTTGGAGCGCTACCAAATTCCCTGTACGTTGTATAGACACTTTTCATAAACTCAAAATACCTAATGATATCTCCTTTAAATTTTTCTCCATCTTTGGCGTCAGGCGCTGGTGTATCCCTTATTTCTACGATTACATTATCAATCAATTTCTCTGTTTTTGCCCCTTCTACTACAATACTGTCATATTGTTCTTTTTCAATAAACGCTGCAACTTTTTTTTCTGTTTCTTCAACGCTGGGAACTAAACTCAACTCTTTTTTTACGAAGTTTTGGCTATAATTAAAAGCATTTTTTGACTTACAGCCAGAAAGAATAAAAATAACAATGAGAAAGCTGAGCGTATTTTTTAGCATAATTGTATTTTTTAGAAAGGCATGATAAAGTAATGAAGTAGAAAGATAATAAAAAATCAATGACTATCCGTTATCGGGTGCAAAAGAACTTTATGTATGAAATACACAATTTATGATTTTTAAAGGGGTAGATTGAAATGGTATTTCTGTTTTTTCTGTGAATCTGTGGCAAAAATATTGCCACAGATTCACAGAAAAGCTGTTTTGTATATGATCTTTTATCTATTACACAAATAGATTACAGATAATATGGATAAATTTGTTGAGGTAAATTCTTTAAATTAAGAATGAATTTTTATACAGTTCATATTTAATTTTCTACAATTTTATATTCCTTGCACCTAACATCGGATAGCTATTAAAAAATCTCTATATCAATAGACCAGTAATATTTCATTTAAAAATAAAACATGTAATACCATTGTCTTTATAGGAGTCCAGAAACAATCTTTTCATATGAAAAACAGTCTTTTTTAAATGCTTAGATAAAAGTCTAAAAATGCGATACCCCTCACACGCTGCGGTGGACTTGCCTGCTGGCAAGCGGAGCGGTTTATTTAGTTGGGTGCTTGCCGCTAGGGCGGCATACGCAACTGACTATATACGGAACAGTCCCGCAGTATTGCGGGAAGACCATACCAATGCTGCCACACGCACCAATGCTTACAGCGCCTCATTTTTATTTGAACAAATTCTTGCTTGTAACTAGCATGAGCATAAAACCTGTGAAATTGTTGATTAACCAACTGTCCAAAAAAAAGAGGTTATTCCAAATGATGAAATAACCTCTTTTAAAAAATATATCAACCGACTATGGGAAAATACCTAATTCTTCATAACTAGTAGCTACTTTATTAATAGCATTTACATAAGCTGCTGTTCTCATATCTGGAATGGCAGGATTGCTAAGCCAAATTTCCATAATTTCTCTGGTAGCACTTATCATAGATTCTTCCAAGCCACTATGAACAAGATCTACTTCTTCTGGCCCATGCATAATAAAAGCACGCTCGCCAGATTCAACCGTTTTACCAGTAAGGCTTTCTATTTGAGCAAGTATGTGGCTGTTCAAATTTTCTGTAAATCGTTTTTCCATTCGGCCATAGCGTACATGACTTAAATTTTTCAACCACTCAAAATAACTTACGGTAACGCCCCCCGCATTTAAATACATATCTGGTACGCAAAGTATGCCTCTTTGTTGAAAAACTTCATCAGCCTCTGGTGTGCAAGGGCCATTAGCCGCTTCGCCTACAATTTTAGCTTTTACCCTTGGTGCATTTTCTCCATTAATTACATTTTCTAAAGCAGCAGGAATTAAAATATCACATTCTAACTCTAATGCATCAGTATTTTTTGCAAGATTGGTGGCTCCTGGGAAATTTAAGATAGATCCTGTTGCTTTCCTGTGTTGAAAAACATCTTCTTCGTTTAAGCCTTCTGCATTGTAAATAGCACCCTCATATTCTGCAAGTCCTACCACTTTTGCACCACTTTCCCTAAAGAATTTGGCAGAATGATACCCTACATTTCCTAAACCTTGTACCACCACCGTTTTATTTTGTATACCTACCGCTAAGCCTTGACGCTTCATTACTTCGGGCATGTTACACACTTCACGTATTCCAAAAAATACGCCAAGACCGGTAGCTTCTGTTCTTCCACGCACGCCACCTTGTGTAATTGGCTTACCGGTAACGCAACCTGCCGCATCTATTTCGCCTGGCTTAAGAGACTGGTATGTATCTACAATCCAGCTCATTTCTCTTGCGCCTGTTCCATAATCTGGAGCAGGTACATCTATACCAGGACCAATAAAATTTTTCTTTACAAGCTCGGCTGTATAGCGGCGGGTTATTTTTTCTAGCTCATATTCTGAGTAGTTTCTTGGGTTTATTTTAATACCTCCTTTGGCTCCGCCAAATGGTACGTTTACAATAGCACACTTGTAAGTCATTAAAGACGCAAGCGCCATTACTTCATCTTGGTTTACTTCGTCGCTAAAACGAATGCCTCCTTTGCAGGGACTCTTGTGATGACTATGTTGCACACGGTACGCCTCAATAACTTCAATATCTCCATTATCCCTTTTTATGGGAAAACGCATTTGCAATACACTGTTGCAGGCTTTTATTTGCTCTAAAATACCATTGTCAACATTTGTAAATTTTGCTGCTTTGTCAAAGCTTCTTTCTACACTTTGAAAGAAACTGTAGTGTTGGTCTGAACTCATAAATTTATTTTTTAGCAATCGTTGTTTATATAAAAGCAGTTTCGTGCTGCTTATTTTTTAGTTATAGAGGAATTATCACTCCTTCTCTATTTTCGTAATTTTTCTATCAAGTAAAAATACATAGAAAAACAGCCCTATTAAAATGGTGAGACATACAGCCACCACAATATAAATTTTACCATTGCTTCTCATGCCATCTGCCATTTCCACTTGCTGTGTTTGTGCTTTACTTGCAAGAGATGAAATCATGATAACCATTAACATTACCAAACGAGAAAAGAGGGACGGGAAACGATTAAGCGGTATTTTCATTCAATAAACTTTTATCTTTTAATAATTGAATTCTAATTTTCAAAGTTGCTATCCAAACGCCAAGCAATGTCCACCCAATAACTGCCGGGTAAAAAATTGCCCTCATACCCATATCCATATCATTTTTATCTAAAGCTGGATTTCCCGTATCACTGCCAGGTGCACCTGGGTGTAAGCTACCTACTAACCTAGGAATAATCCATATAGACGGAAATAACATGGCAAAAGCAAAAATATTATACACTGCACTTACCCTGCTTCGCTTATCAATGTCCGTAAATGAACCCCTTAAAACAAAATAAGCACCATAAATAAGCAACGCAATTGCTGCACCTATTAGCTTTGGCTCTTTTAATACACTTGCAAATGATTGACTTTGGTCGGTTATCCAAGTTACAGAAACCCACTCTGATCCAGTAATGTAACCTAAAATACCAAACACACAACCTAAAGCAGCATAGCTAGATGCATAAATATCATACTTATGGTTGAATTTACTTAAATAACGAATACTATGAATTACACTTAATGTAAACAAAACCATCATACCCATCCACATACATACATGGAAAAACATGTTTCTAATGGTTTCATTT
>JANMGS010000392.1:0-4593 GCA_031374745.1 Ferruginibacter sp.
ATGGAAAAATTAAACTTGAGTGCTCGTGCATATGATAGAATATTAAAAGTGAGCCGCACCATTGCCGACTTAGCCGATAGTACAGATATAAAACCCGAGCACCTTGCAGAAGCCATTCAGTATAGGAGTTTGGATAGAGAAGGGTGGGGAGGATAGGAAAGATTTTAGACTTGAGATTTTAGATTTAAGACTTTCTATAATGCAAGTTTTATTTTCTTCATTTAATGTTTTCTTATTTAAAAGCCCATTATTTTGAAAAAAGGAATTGTTGGGTTTTAAGTTAATAGTTCTGATTGAGCTTTAGTGGCTAGTTCTCCCTGAGCTAGTCGAAGAGCACATTTCATCTTCAGTTAATAATTTTGCTTTAATGATGTAAAAGAAGCTGTTTTGTTCATAATTTAATGATTAAACACTGAAATTTATTACCCTTTAGTTTTCGTAAATTTGCACTTTATAAAATACAAGTACATTTTACAATGAAAATATTATTACATTACCTAAAGCCATATAAAGGCTTGATGGCATTCACCCTTTTTTTAGCAGCTATCAATATTGGCTTTTCATTGTTGGATCCAATTATTCTTGGATCGCTTGTAAACCTTGCCAATGAACACCAAAGGGATGGTGGATTGATGTCTAATGCCCAATTCTTTTTTTCATTTAAAGCCCCTTTTTATAGCGTAACCGTTTTGTTATTGGCTTCTATTACCGTGGCCATGGTAAGTAGAATTGCAAAAGCATTTCAAGATTATTTTCTTACTACAATAACACAAAAATTTGGTGCAAGTGTTTTTACCGATGGTTTGCAACATGCCATGAAATTGCCATACCAAGATTTTGAAGACCAGCGCAGTGGCGAAACCCTGAGCATTTTAACTAAAGTAAGAACCGATACCGAAAAATTTATTTCCGCCTTTATTAATATTCTTTTTCCGGTAATAGTTGGAATTCTGTTTGTGGCTATTTATGCAATTCGTATAGATAAACTTTTGCCAGTAATATATTTTGGAGGTATCATCATGCTGGTTGTAATGAGTAACTTATTGAGCAAAAAAGTAAAGTCTATTCAAAAGAAAATTGTAACAGAAACGACTTCGCTTGCTGGGGCTACAACAGAATCGCTTAGAAACATTGAGTTGGTAAAAAGTTTGGGGCTTACAGGACAAGAAGTAAAACGGCTGAATAAAAATACATTTAAAATTCTTGGATTGGAATTGAGTAAAGTAAAACGTACTCGTACCATAAGTTTTATACAAGGCACTTTTGTAAATACCTTGCGCCAGGTAATATTGTTTTTGTTGATGTACCTCATATTTAATAAAGATATGAATGCTGGCCAGTTGGTAACGATGCAGGTTTTCTCTTTTTTTGTTTTTGGTCCATTGCAAGAAATTGGTAATATCATCATTACTTACAGAGAAGCAGAAGCTTCCTTAAACAATTTTGATGTTTTGATGAAAAAATTACCTGAACCTACAGCTGCCAATCCAAAACATATCGGCAACATCGAATCACTTTCATTCAATCATGTAGGCTTTAAACACCAAACGGCTTCGGTAAAAGCCATTGATGATATTAGTTTTTCGGCTAGTATTGGTGAAACAATAGCGTTTGTTGGCCCAAGTGGAAGTGGAAAATCCACTTTAATGAAATTATTGGTGGGATTGTATAGAGCACAAGATGGAAAAATTTTATACAATGGTATAGAAGAAAAGGATATTAGTTTAGAAGATTTGCGCAGCCAAGTTGGTTTTGTAACACAAGACACGAATTTATTTAGTGGCAGTATTAGAGAAAATTTGATGTTTGTAAACCCCCTGGCTACCGAGGCAGAATTGAATGAAGTATTGGTGAAAGCAAGCGCAACAAGTTTATTGGCTAAGGCTGCAAAAGGCTTAGATACGATGCTTGGCGAAGGCGGATTGAAATTGAGCGGGGGGGAAAAGCAACGTATATCTATTGCACGTGCACTTATACGCAACCCAAAATTGCTCATTTTCGATGAAGCTACTTCTGCACTTGATTCGCTTACTGAGGAAGAAATTACAGATACCATTAGAGATATTTCTGCATTAAAAGAGCAGATAACCATCCTCATTGCACATAGGTTGAGTACCATTATGCATGCAGATAGGATTTATGTTTTAGAAAAAGGCGAAGTGGTAGAAACAGGTACACACGAATCTTTGTTAGAAGAAAAAGGCTTGTATTATGCTATGTGGCGTCAGCAAATTGGAGAAAGAAAAAAAATGATGGCTAAAGTATAAACATGAATATTGAAAACTTTTTTGGCATTGCAGGTGGTATTGTTTCGTCTGTAACTTTTTTGCCTCAAGTAATAAAGATTTGGAAAACCAAATCAGCCAAGGATTTAAGTATGGTAACATTAATGTTTCTCATACTTAACGTTTCGTTGTGGCTTGTATATGGTGTATTAAAGAATGATTATCCTCTTATGATTACAAATGGTATTGTGCTATCAATGGTGATTGCCATGGTATACTTCAAACTTACTTTTAAAGCCTAATATTTGTGACAAAGCATTATATGCTTATTTAATAATCCTGCCAATAATAGTATACCTTTAGAGATGAATGATATTAAAAAGCCAGCTCCGAATGGCCTTTGGAGCATTTTTACCATGAAGTGCCCAAGATGTAGACGAGGCCGTATGTTTCTCAACAAAAATGCCTACAGCAAACTTACGCTGAAAAATATTTTTGATATGCCAGAAAAGTGCGAAGTATGCAATCAAAAATTTGATATGGAAACAGGTTTTTGGGTAGGCACAAGTTATGTTAGTTATGGATTAACCGTTGCACTTTCTGTTGCTACTTTTGTTGCTTGGTTTGTACTTATTGGATTCTCTTTATATGATAACAGGATTTTTTGGTGGTTGGGATTAAATGCCCTTTTTTTAATACTTGTGCAACCATGGTTAATGAGGCTAAGCAGGGTGTTATACATCCGTTTTTTTGTACCTTATGATAATGATTACGAAAACTCTGAGCCAAAGAAATTTGAATGATAATTTTACACGGCGAAGGCGCCGAAACAGCGTATTTTTTTTAACACAGTTACCTTTATTGTCGCAGTCTTTCTTGTACCAAAAACAACCAACAAAACTGAATCTTTTGTACCGCTGTTATCGCTGTTTCACTGTGTGAAAAACTACACGGCGAAACAAAGATAGCAACGAAACAACGTGATTTTTTTACCGCTGTTTAGTTGTGTGAAAAACCAATGGTACATTCAGCTTCACACTAAAATTTCTTCCCATATTAAAGACCCCCATTCGCCCTGTTGCCATATTTTCAGCAGCATATTTTAGCCTGCTCAAATGACTTTGATAGGCTACATCTCCAATATTATTTGCCGAAAAATTTAAAGTAAACAATGTCTTACCATTGGCATTTATATCGGTGCCTATTCCTGCATTGAGTAAAGTGTATCCTGCTGTAGCTGTTTCGGTATCAAATGCAGTAAATGCTCTTGTTTGTTTAAAAGTATTGTCAAGTTCTATTTTTACATAAAAATTAGCAATGTTTTTACCGATTTTTTTAAAATCGCCTCTAAGCTCTGTCAATAATTTTGGTGCAGGTATAAATGGTAAATTTTTTGATCCTTCAATTGCTTCTTTAAGCGACCCGGCTACATACGAAAAAGTATTTTGAAAATGCAACCAATCGATAGGGTGCGGGTGAATATCCAATGTGGCTTCTACACCGGCTAAACTTGCTTTGCGCTGATCAAATTTAAAGGCTGCTAAAAATTCTCCACCTCCCATATCTACCAAAGAGTCTCCTCCTACTGCAGCAGACAATTTTCTATAAAAAATAAAATTATTAAAGCTGTTTAGATATCCTGCCAGATTCAAAGAAACATGTTCATTGTTCAATTCAATAGAAGCATCTATTTGCGTGCTTGTTTCGCTTTTTAAATTTGCATCGCCATATTCGTAGCGTATTGTTCCTTCATGTGCGCCATTACTTGCTAGCTCAGGTATGCTTGGTGCTCTAAAGGCACGAGCAACATTTAATTTTAAATTTATATTTTTATTTACTTCATACGCCAGCCCTGCGCTCCCGGAAAAATTACCAAAGCTTTTCGAAAATGCATCTCCCTTTATGCCTCCCGTTTCGTCCAATAAATTCTTTACGTTAATATTTCTAGTGTCAAATCTTACGCCACCACTAATGCTTACTTTATTAATATCTTTTTGCGTAAAAACAAAAAGCCCAAAGTCTGTAAGATTGTAATTTGGTATCAACTGTTCAATACCTCTATTCGTATTGGTTTGGTTCATCCCACTGATGCCTATAGATGGCTTCCATCCATTTTTCTCTTTTATATGAAATTGTGTAGCATAGGTAATCGTTTTCAAATCGAAAAACAAACCTTGTTGGGTTGGGTTATCTACATCACCAAACTCTTCTCTTTTGTTTTGCTGAAAACCCACATTTAGGGTAAGGTTGTTATTGCCTATTTTGAAGTTATTGTCTGTAGCAATCTTAAAATGCCTGATGTTCTGATATGGAATTTGTGGGGTTGTACTTTTAAAGTCTGCATCGGTTGCTGGGGCTTCTAATCCAC
>JANMGS010000393.1:0-5212 GCA_031374745.1 Ferruginibacter sp.
GGTAAAATAACTGCATTCATGCCAATCCAGCAAAATTTGCCAATTTGAATAGCTTCGGCCCTGTCATGTAAAGAATTATCTATTAGATTATGATTTGCTGATAATATGCCAACATTGGGGCCCAGATTGGTGTAGTCACCAATAGAAATACCGTTGTATGCTTCAATATAATTTCCAGGGGAATCTCCAGGATAAACATTTATTCCTCGTTTAATATTTTCTGGAAAAATGACTGTACTTGTATGGTGTATCGCCCAATTTGTATCTACATTTTGTCTCAATATTCTTCTATGAAAAAAATCTGCTAGATAAAAATTTATGCCCACATCTTTTCTAAAACCAAATATTTTTTGAATTAGTTTTTTCATAACAAAATAACTTGCATTAGTGAAAAGTATTCTATTTTTTTGAATGTAACAATATTGAATTTATTTTATAATCATATTTACCCAAGGTTTTTTCTTTGTAAAATAAATATAGCTGTTGCGTGGCATGGTATCGTTGGGTATTAAGAAAATGATAGAAGTAACCGTAAAAAAGATGGCGTATGCTATAATAAACCCAAGCCAATTACCTTCAAAGCTGTTTATGCGTGATATGCTTGGCCACCCTGTAAGGTATTTTATTTCTATGGTACTTTGTGTTATTGGTATGCCATTTCTTGTTGCGTAATCTTCATATTTTTTACCACCCACTTCATATCTATAGAACAATGTGCCCGATTCCTCTAGTCTATCTATTCTTCCATATACATAACATTCGGCTATGGTTGTTTTACCAAAATACCAACACAGTTGATAACATAAAACCAGTCCAATAAAAACAATTTGGAACAATAAATAAAATTTGAATTTAGAAAATTCGATAAAAGAAGTTTGCTTTTTTCTTTTCAATTTTTTGTTTGAAGTTATAAAAAAATCAATTAGTTATCAACATATTTAGAAATGTTTTTTAGAATAAGAAAGGATAAATTTATCTGCTTACTAATTGAAAATACGCTTTTTATAAATAAATAAATAATCGGTGAAATAATGTCGATTGTAGTTTGATTATTTTAACAAAACCTTTGTTGGCATAGTAATTGGCTAGCCATTAGAAATATTTCTTTCATTCTATTGTGAAAAGAAATATTGGCAAATTTTCCGGTGGGTATTTTCATCAAACAAAAATTAAAAATATACTTATGAAAAAGATTATTCTATTGTGCTTAGTGACATGTACATTTTTTGCAGCAGATGCTCAAACAAAAAAAAGTAAAAAAAGCAAAAAGGTTCCAAACAAAGAAGCCATTGCAAAGGCAAGGTTTAATAAACAAGAAATAGAAAAAAAGCTATTACGAGATTCTCTAGTGGTCGCTATGCGCACAGAGGATTCAGTTCGTGTTGCTGCCGATAGTATTTCTGATTTACAAAAAGAAAGTGAAAGTGTAGCCTACAGAGAAAACGGATTGAAAGCCATCGATAGTATGAACAAAGAAAAATATGCTACTATGGCGGCAGAAAGGGCAGAATCGGATAAAGCGGAAAAAGTGCAAGCGGATATTTCGCAAACAATAAAGCTGAGCGAAACTACCATGAAGCAAGTGAAAATCATAAATACTTCGTATACTGAAAAGGCAAAATTAATATTGAAGGGTAATGAAGAGCAACAAAAAGTGCAAGAACTAATAGCACTAAATGCAGAAAGAAGGGATAAGCTAAAAGCTATTGTGGGTAAGGCAAAAGAAAGAAAGCTAGAAAAAGAGCGTAAAGAATATATTGCTAAAAATGGTATTGACAAGGAGACAGCGTGGATGGATATTGCGCAGCCGGTAGCAAAAAAATAGTGATGGTTAATTTCGAAAAAAAGTCGATGTGTTTGTAAAACAACATCGACTTTTTACATAAGTGAAAACGCCCCAATAAAACTGGAGCGTCTTCAACCATAACAACCATCAATCTACTAAAACCTATTTTTCAATTATTGAATATTGATATCTTTTGCACCTGCATTTGCAGATTCTTTTTTGGGTAAATCAATTTTGAGAATACCATTTTCATATCGAGCAAGAATTTTTTCTGTCTCTATTTTTTCATTTAAAGTAAAACTCCTTTTAAATGATTTTGCACTAAATTCCTTTCTAACCTTTTTTTCATTTTCTACAGCAATTTCCTCTTTTAGTTGAGCACTTACTGTAAGAATGTTGTTGTCTAACTTGATATTGAAATCTACTTTTTCATATCCCGGCGCCGATAATTCTACCAGATATAATTCTTTTTTGTCTGTAATATTTACGGGTGGATAATTAAGTACATCTTCTCTCACTGCTTTACTAACTGCTGATGGAAATTCATTGAAAATTTCTTTCATTAGACCATCTAAAGAGCGATAATTGTTGTTTACATTTACGTATGACATAATTTTTTGTTTTTTAAATTTTTTAATTATTATTTATGTTTTGTTGTTCAAATCTTATTCCAATGAAGGATATAAGACATTATGGCGGTCATCAGTTTGTGCGTATGCCTTAATGGCGTATTTGTCTATTTCAGTCTGTAAAATTTGCATATGGAGGTTTAAAAATTAGAGTGTAATTTTGCAGTCTAAATTATTAAACATGTATCCAGAAGAAATAGTAATTCCAATGAAGGAAGAATTGACAGAAAATGGTTTTAGTGAAATGCTCAATGCGCAAGAGGTAGAAAATACCTTGTCTGCAAAAGGTACCACACTTGTTATGATAAACTCGGTTTGTGGTTGCAGTGCAGGTACAGCAAGGCCTGGTGTTCTTATGGCTGTAAATACTGCTGAAAATAAACCAGATCAAATTAAAACCAGTTTTGCTGGATTTGATGTGGAGGCTGTAAATGCAATAAGAAAGCATTTAATGCCTTATCCTCCTTCTTCGCCTGCAATAGCATTGTTTAAAGATGGTCAGCTTGTGCACATGATAGAACGTCATATGATAGAAGGGCGTAGCGCACAAATGATTGCAGATAACCTAAAAGGTGCTTTTGCTCAATACTGTAATTAGATTTTAATAAACTGATTTTTGAAAAGTCATCGAACATAGGCTTGATATTGTTGTGATATATCCAATAGTACTACAAACCATGGTCGATGACTTTTTGTTATATTGCATTTCCTTCAAAAAATTATACTGCTAATGTATCCAAATTTATATTACGTTTTTAAAGATTGGTTTGGCGTTCAATGGAACTGGCTCAAAATATTAAATACGTTTGGGCTCTTTGTAGCCATAGCGTTTTTTGTTGCTATTCTTATTTTAGGTTTAGAACTCAAGCGCAGAGAAAAACTGGGCTTGCTCCATCCCTCCGAAGAAACAATCGTAGTAGGGAAACCAGCATCTATGCTCGAGCTTTTGTTAAATGGAATAGTAGGCTTCATTTTCGGAGCCAAACTTATTGGATTAATATTTAGCATTCCTGAGGGTATGAATACACAGGATTATATTTTTTCAAAAGAAGGAAATATACTAGGTGGTTTGCTTTTTGCAGCACTCCTGGTAGGGTTAAAATGGTATGATAGAAATAAACAAAAATTAAAAATACCAGAGAAAAGAAGCGTACGTATTTGGCCACACGATAGAGTAGGGGATATATTTATTCTTGGTTTAATTTTCGGAATATTAGGCGCCAAACTTTTTGATAATTTCGAGCATTGGGATGATTTTATAAAAGATCCAGTTGGTAGATTATTTTCGCAAAGTGGTCTTACTTTTTATGGCGGATTAATTCTTGCTACTATTGCTATTTGCTGGTATGCTTATAAAAAAGGAATTAAAATATCTCATTTATGTGATTCGGCAGCTGCATGTCTTATGCTGGCTTATGCAATTGGTCGTATTGGTTGCCAAGTTTCTGGTGATGGAGATTGGGGTATATATAATAGTGCGTATGTAAGCGATGCTAATGGCAATATTTCATTAGCGGCTCCTGGTGATTTTGAAAAAGCATTACAAAAAAACGCAACCTATTTTTTAGAGGGTAAAGTAGTAGATAGCACGGGAAAGAAAAATTTTGTTACAGATAGGGTATATGCCTCTTTAGATGCGGTACCTCAAAAAAACATTAAAGGAGTTTCTTTTTTACCTAATTGGTTTTTTGCCTACAGCTATCCACAAAATGTAAACAATGATGGTATACCAATGCCAGGAATTAAAGATGACCACTATAATGTATTACCTAGCCCGGTTTTCCCCACACCTTTTTACGAGACTGTTATTTGCACTATGTTATTTTTTTTCCTATGGTCTATTAGAAAGAAAATAAAAACGCCATGGGTAATGTTTGGTTTATACCTAATTCTCAATGGTACTGAAAGATTCATTATTGAAATAGTAAGGGTGAATATTTCCTATAAGATATCTGGCTTTGCACTCTCGCAAGCACAAGAAATTGCCATCATGCTTATTATAGCAGGCATTGCTACCATTTTATACGGTAAATGGAAGGCCAACAGAACAAATTAACACAACATTTTTTATACTTTAAAGGATGATTGGTAGCATAAAACTACCAATCATCCTTTTTTATTACCGTTCATTACTAAACATTGTACTATGTAATGCATAGTATATACTTTTATTCAGTAGTAAATTATTAACAGTACTAAATAAATAAAAAATATGAAAAAGATAATGATTGTGTTAATAGCTGTTTTAGTGAGCTTTACAAGTTTTTCTCAAGTAAAAGGAAGCATTTCTGGGAAAATATGCAATGCCGCTAACTCAAAAATTGGCTTGGCTGCCACCGTCTCATTGTTAAAAGCAACAGACTCTTCTTTGGTAAAAATGGCTATTTCAGACAATATGGGCAATTTTTCATTCGATAATGTGAAGCAAGGAAGTTACATGGTGCTTGCAACAAATATCGGTTTTGAGAAGGCGTATAGTAAAACAATTACAATAGATGAAGCTAAGCAATCTGTAAAAGTAGAAAGTTTGCAAATTGCCGAGCTGAGCAAAGACTTATTAGCTGTTACCGTTGTTTCAAAAAAGCCATTTATCGAAAGAAAGGCAGACAGAACAATTATTAACGTAGAAGCCTCTTTAACCAATGCTGGTAATACAGCCATGGAAGTGTTAGAAAAATCGCCTGGAGTTTCGGTAGATAAGGATGGCAACATTAGCCTAAAAGGTAAGCAAGGTGTAATTGTTACCATTGATGGTAAGCAAACTTATATGGGTCCGCAAGATTTAGCAAACTATCTA
>JANMGS010000430.1:0-3648 GCA_031374745.1 Ferruginibacter sp.
CGAACAGAAAAAATAGCAGTACGACCTTTTGAACAATAAAAAGAATAAGAACTTACACAGTGCTTCATCGCTTTTCCTTCGATGGCCAATTCTTTCGATCCAGTCAATTCTTCGAGCTTCAGTATTTCATTTTTCTTTTCAATTTCTAACCCTTCAATTCCGCATGGTTTCCAAAATGTTTCTGATTTATTTATCGAAAAATGCTTGTGCCAAATATCACTTTGTTTAAATAAGGATTGCAAGGTTCTTCCTTTCAGCTGATAATGCACATTTTCTCTTCTCGCCTCTCTTACATAATCTACCAATTCTGTTAATTTGGTCATACTAAACATACCACCATTAATAACAAGTATCAAAAAGCTTTCCCAAAAATTTTCATCCGAATAAGGTTTGTTTCCTAACCAACTGTAGGCTACTCTTTCAGCTAATTCATCGCTGCCGCCAAGTCCTTTTGTTTGTGCCCAACGAATGGCTTCATGAGTATTTAGCTTGACAGGAGAAAGCGTAAAATAATGTCCCATTTTTTGTGTAAAAGGAATTGGAACATTTTTTAGTTTTTTAACAGCGCCGCCCCCACCTAAGTGAATTAGCCACTCCATATGAACCGTTATTTTTGATTCATAAAAACTACTGTACAAAAATTTGGGCACTTTATATTTGCAGAACAGATAGCTTACCAATTCAATTAGTTGACAGTTTGCCAACTTAGAAACTGGCTTCCATCTAAAAAGATCATTTTTCCAAAATGCCTTATTTTTTACAATATTTAAAACAGCTTGAATGTACATTTCATCGGACACAAGAAGGCTGTTCTTGTCTAAGCAGATCAATACCTCTTTTAAAGTCTTCCTTTCTGTAAATTTCATTTTTGAAGCTAGCTGTTGAAAGCATCGATGAATTTTCCAGATTCTTTTGTCTGCAAAAAAAGCACTCAAGTCTTTATTGGCATACAAATGATGAATAATCTCTTCAAATTGTTTAAACCTCTTCTTTGAAAATTGTAAAGCCGACTCAGCCTTTCTTTCACAATTCAATTTTATTTCTAGTTCCTTTTCTTTTTCACGTCTTGATTTCTTTGCCATGATTCTTTATTTTTTACTAAGCAGATGAGAATCGCTTAATATGTTTAATTACTCTTTTTATTCTTACAATTGTTTTTAAGAATTTTCGTTTCATGTTTTTATTTTTTAAATGGTTAAATAACTTTTTAATAAGAGGCATCAATTTAATAAAAGAAATCTCCAATATATATGTGTAAGCGTACATCAATTCATTACTACATCTCTCCTAAAACCCATCACCCTTACTTTTTCTACTTGATGTTCTTTTTCATGCGGGTTGGTTATTTCGGCAATTGTCATTGGCTTGGTTATTTCATTTTTAAAACCAAGCTGGTCAGATAATTTTTGGGCCTTTTCAATACCCAGTTTACCAAACTCATGCTTTGCTATCAACCTTCCTTTTCGCAACAAAGCACTATCTACCATGGTGAGCGAACTATTAAACGTGCATATTAATTGTACATTTAAAAAATCTGCTAGCAAGCCATCAGAAATATTTAATAAATTAGATACCGAAGCATTACCACTTACATTTCTATCCATGATTACATTTTCAGCATCTTCAATAATGAGTACACTGTTGGGGTTGCTTACCATTAATTGAATAAAATCTGGACTAGTAATATCTCCTGCTACGCTTGGCGAAACAAATAATACACGCTTTTTTATCTTTCCAATAAGATAGCGCAAGTAGGTTGTTTTTCCTGTACCTGGCAGCCCATGCAATAAAACAATTCCTTTGTCTTTGTCATTACTTAACCGTTTTGTTATAACTGCATCTACTGCTGCAAAGGCATCTTCATAAAAAAGTCCTATGTCAAGTCTGGTTCGCTTTACTTCAAGCTGTTTTAATTCGAAACCAGCTTTACCTCGGCTTATCAAGTTTATTTCTAAAGGTTTTCTACGTTGCTTTTCCTTAAACTGTTTCATAAGCAACGTACATTCGTTTATAAAATCATCTTGCATACCGTCGTGATAAATTTCGCAGAAATAAGTATCAAACTCCATGATACAGCCGTTCTGCATAATCATAAATGTTTCGTCAAAAACATATTTCCTTTTTTGCTTATCGTAATAACGATATCCATGCGTTGATTTTATCAGATTCCCAAATGTTTTTTTAATGGCAGCGAATGCTTTTTCTCCATCTATACCGTTTATATAATTTGCACTTGGTATTTTGCCAAAGCAATACAGGTAGAGCGATTTACCGCATAAAAACCCATTGTCGAAAATGCTGTTTGCATTAATCGTTTTTTGATTCGTATAATTTTCCATTTTTTTTATTTTAATTTTTTGACAAAGCTTCCCTTTACCCTATTTAAGAGTTTGTTTGAAGGCTTTAATTTTTTTGATTTTTAATTCTCTCTTATACTTTATAAAAGTGTTTGAGGAAACATTGTAGTGTTGGATTTAATATTTGAAAATTGAGCATTGAAAGTTGATTATTGAACATTTGCATTTTAAAAAATGCTCAACTAACAATGTTCAATTTTTAATGCTCAAGTTTGGAGCTACTGCACCACCTTATTTGCACAGCTACTGCTAGCAAAGGCTTCTGGCTTGGCTTTAAAAGCAAAACCCATTCCTTGTATGTAGCCCATAGCTTCTTTCAAAGCATCGTTGCTTTTAAAATTAGGATTGGTATTTATATCGGCATGCACTTCCATATCTACATTGTACATAGTAAATATTCTGCAAAGTGCATAAGCTACTTCTATACTTTTTCCTACTTCCAATAACATACGTTCTTTGATGTACATTTTTTGTTTTGTTGTTTCATTGCGTATGTACATAAAGCCGCCTTTCCCTTTTCTGATGAATACGATTACAGTAGCAAAGTCTGTGTCCTTGCCTTTTACCTGGCTATCGGTACCTATGCAAACTTTTAATTCGTTGCCTGCTTCTTTTTCCCTGAGTACTGTTTGCCTTACTTCATCTTCAATAGAACCCTCTATCAATTGGCCGTTCAATTTCCTCCACTGATGTTGTTGTTTCATCCGATTTAGTTTTATTAGGTTAGCATTCGTTGAGTAATTTAACTCAATTCTTTTTTGTTATTGTTTGTTAATCATTTTATAATATGGTTTTCCACCGTTTTATTTCGTATGTGGACAAAATAGGACTCGAACCTATACTACTGCGGCTTCAATGCAGCACTCTACCATTGAGTTATTTGTCCAAGAGATGCGTCAAAATGAGTCCCTGTCTGACGACAGGCAGGGAACTTTGTTACCCCGGTTTGCAGTCGGGTGCATACGCCATGTCTGCCAACACATCTTTTGCGGAGAGTAGAGGATTCGAACCCCTATATCGAGTAAACGATGTCAAAGCTTAGCAAGCCCGCACAATACCATTCTGTCAACTCTCCAAATTACTTTTGTTGCGGAGAGAAAGCGATTCGAACGCTTGAGGCTTTTACACCAAGACTGTTTTCAAGACAGCTTCCGAGACCAACTGGACTCTCTCCATTGTGTGTGAGTGATAGGATTCGAACCTATTTATCTCTTTAAAGAATCGGTGTTACAGACCGGTACAATTCGCCATCATTGTAGCACTCACATTTTTTGAGGATGAAAAAAGATTC
>JANMGS010000436.1:0-2571 GCA_031374745.1 Ferruginibacter sp.
CCCATTTTTTTCAATGGTATTGATACATTTTTTATTGGGGACAAAGAATCAAAATATATTGACACAAATAGGGAAAAGCATTTTTTTGTACAAACTGATACAATAAATGGAGAGATTTTTAGTAGTTATAATTTTAAAAAGGACTCATTACATGTATATAAAATAGATACAATTTCGTTCAGAAACATGTTTTTTACTTTCAGTAATTCAATATTGGATGGAATTCATTTGAGTAGTTACTATAGCGTAAAGGACTACGAAAATGCAGTAAAACATGTAGAAAGTAAAATGAAATTTTTGAAAAATTATATATCAAATTGTATCCATAAAAAAGGGAAAGCAAAAAGATTTATAACTACAAATACTTATCGGAATTATGGTTACGAATGGAAAAACAAGGATTATATTATTACATTATCCATACAATTTGGGACACCTACTTCAAGATTTATCTTTTTGATATTATACATCACTAACAAAAACGAATATAATTAGACTAATATCTTTATCAATACTAGTAAATGAAATAAAATGCTTTTTAAGTATTTATCGATTTATAAATGTTGATAGAAATTCTACTGTCCAATACCTACGCCCGATTGTAGCAAGTACCCCGCAGTGGAGTGAGGAACGAACGCAACGAGGAGTACTGCGAAAGCCCCGCAATTCTGCGGGGTAAACTGGGACAAATGTTGAAAAGTATACAAATGCTGACGTTCCATTTTTCACAAATAATTTTGTTGCCAGCCTCAAACTATTTACCGAAATTTACCGTTCTAAATTTACTGTTGAATGATAAGAATTATTACTATGTTCATTTGCACGTTTGTGGCAATGAATGCGTTTGCACAACCTGAAAATAGGTGGCAACAAAGGGTGAGTTACAACATGCAAATTGATATGGATGTGGAGAAAAACCAGTTTAAGGGAAACCAACGATTGGAATACTTCAACAACTCCGATAAAAGCTTGGATAAGGTTTTTTATCATTTGTACTTTAATGCGTTTCAGCCAAACAGCAGCATGGATGTGCGCAGCAGGGAAATAGGTAAAGTATTGGTGAATGGTAGACAAGATTGGGACCCAAGGGTTAAAGACCGTATTTCCAAATTGAAAGAAAATGAAATTGGTTACCAAAAAATAATTTCGCTTAAAATGAATGGCGTTGCTCAGCCATTTAAATACCATGAAACGATATTGGAGGTTAATCTTACCAAAGCAATTGCATCAAAATCTAAAGTGGTTTTTGAAATGGTATTTGAAGCGCAAGTACCATTGCAAGTGCGCCGCAGTGGTAGAGACAATCCGACAACTGGTGTGCGCTATAGCATGAGCCAGTGGTATCCTAAAATGTGCGAATACGATTATGAAGGCTGGCACCCTACGCCATATATTGCAAGAGAGTTTTATGGTGTGTGGGGCGATTTTGATGTAACCATAAAAATAGACAAAGACTATAAATTGGGCGGTACCGGTGTATTGGTAAATGCTAATGAAATTGGTTGGAGTTATGATAAAGCTGGCACAGACTTGAAACCAATAGCAACTGCAAAAAGGACTTGGCGTTTTGTAGGCAAAAACATACACGATTTTGTGTGGGCTGCAGACCCTGAATATATGCATTTGGTAAGGCAGATGCCCAATGGTGGACCTACCTTGCATGTACTGTACAATTTTAAAGAAAACAACGAAGCCAACGATGCAGCTTGGAAAGAAGTAGCCGATGCAGCTGTTGTAGCTTTGCCTTTTATAGAAAAACATTTTGGTAAATATCCTTACCCACAATATTCATTTATACAAGGTGGCGATGGTGGAATGGAATATCCTATGGCTACACTGATTGTTAGCAGTAGTTTGGGCACCGTTTTTCATGAGTGGATGCACAGTTGGTACCAGATGATGCTGGGTACAAATGAAAGTATGTATGGGTGGATGGACGAAGGTTTTACAGAATTTGCTACGGACTATGTAAGTAAATATTATAGGGATAAAGTAAGCAGGGTAAAACTGGCCAACAGTGAGGGTTCTATAAGATATTACGATTCTTTGGATGCATTAATGCCTAGACTGCATTCAGATAATTATGGCTCCTATTACTTTATTGCTAAAAGTAATTTGGAAGAACCCCTTACTACACATGCAGATCATTTTAATACAAATACCGCTTACAGCATAGCAGCTTATTCTAAGGGTTGTGTATTTTTATCTCAATTGGGATATATTGTAGGTGCAGAAGCTAGAGATAAAATTTTATTGGAATATTACAATCGCTGGCGCTTTAAACATCCGAATGCAAACGACTTTATACAAGTAGCACAGGATGTAAGTGGCGTACAACTGGATTGGTACAAAGAATACTGGTGCAGTACAACAAAGAAAATAGATTATGGTATAGATAGTTTATGGGAAGTAAATGGTATTGCTAAAATACGATTGAAGCGGATAGGCTTATTGCCAATGCCAATAGATGTAATGTTTACAAAAAAAGATGGTACTACGGAAATGTATACTATTCCACTTAATCTTATGTTTGGGGCAAAGAAAGAAGATGAAGGCATAAAGCCAATAGTT
>JANMGS010000465.1:0-3597 GCA_031374745.1 Ferruginibacter sp.
CACCTGTTATCAAACCGGCACTGTAGGATTTAGAATTACGCCAACTGCTGCCAACTAAGATTATGATTGGCAATTGTACGATGATACAGGGTTAAATCCAGATGCAATTTTTACCAATCAAAACATTATTGTTACAGGCAACTGGGCTGGTGTTTATGGTGCAACCGGTGCGGCTGCAGGGGGTGTAAACTTTATTCAATGTGCTTCCACTACAACCGCCAATGTTTCTACCTTTGCTGCTATGCCTACCCTTATACAAGGGCATGATTACATTTTACTAATAAGTCATTTTACAGACACTCAAAGTGGCTACACGCTCACGTTTGGTGGCGGCACCGCCAATATTACAGATCCATTAGAGCCCCACTTATTAAATGCTTCTGCTCCTTGCGATGGAACAGAGATACGCATTAAGCTAAACAAAAAAATGAAATGCAATAGCAATGCAACAAATGGTTCTGACTTTACGGTTACTGCTCCAGGGGGTACTGTTTTAAATCCTATTTCTACTATTGCCGATGCTTGTTCTAATGGTTTTGATTTTGATTCATTGTCTATTTTTATGGCCGCTCCCCTTGCTCCAGGCACTTATACTTTGAAAGCAAAAAAAGGGACTGATGGCAATACGTTGATGGACAATTGTGATAGAGAAATACCGGTAGATGAAGCAGTACAATTTACTGTTTTCCCTTTATTTCCAACCCCTATGGATAGCCTTATAATACCCAAATGTGCCCCAGACAGTTTGGTATTGATTTTTAAGAAAAATATAAAATGCAATAGTATAGAACCTAGTGGCAGCGATTTTTTTATAACGGGTCCATACCCTGTTACCATTAGCAGTGCTAGTGCAAATTGTACAAGAGGTGCAACCAATAGGATTGTTTTAAAACTGTCTGCACCTATGCAAGTAGCTGGCAATTTTTTAGTGAACTTAAAAGTAGGAAGCGATGGCAATACGTTGCTAGATGAATGTGATGTACAAACCCCTTTACCAGATGATGTAGCATTCGTAGTAAAAGATACGGTGAATGCTGATTTTAATTTTAGCATAAACTATACCTGCAAAGTAAACACGGTAAACTATACACACAATGGAGCAAATGCAGTAAACAATTGGGTTTGGACTTTTGGATTCCCGCCAAATAGCAATCTACAAAATCCGATTATTTCTTATACAAATTTTGAACCCAAAACGACCAACCTAATAGTAAGCAATGGCGTATGTAGCGATACATCAACCCGGCAAATAATTTTTGAAAATTACCTCAAAGCAGCTTTTGAAGTAACAGACGTTATTTGCCCAAACAAACCTGCTTCCTTTACAAACAATTCTGTTGGAAGAGGTTTAACCTACGAATGGATTTTTGGAAACGGGAATATTGTAACAGCAAAAGATCCAGCACCCCAGCTTTTTGCCCCGCTCCCATCATCAGATTATTTTGCGCTGCCCCGTTTGATCATCACAAACGATTTTGGTTGCAATGATACTACTACCCGAAAAGTACAGGTAGTGTACAGTTGTTTTATTGCAGTACCCAGTGCATTTACACCCAATGGAGATGGCATAAATGATTTTTTGTACCCTCTAAAAGCTTATAAAAGTTCTAACCTTACTTTTAGTGTATACAACCGTTTTGGGCAAAGGGTTTTTTATTCTACCGACTGGCAAATAAAATGGAATGGTAAATTTAAAGATATGCCACAGCCACCAGGCACGTATGTGTGGATGCTCAGCTATTTAAACCTAGAGTCGAACAAACAAGTTTTTGAAAAGGGCACAACGATATTGATCAGGTAATATATTTCAATATTTTAAGTTGAATATGTCGCTTTCAACCAATAGCAAGTATCAGCACCAGTCCGGTCTTAGTCGCTGTGCCGTATATAGCTGTATGCTTATGCCGCTTGCAGCAGCAAGCATACAGCTATATACATCGCTCCCTACACCGCAGCCCTTCAGCCCCATATCATTTCTCTACTTTTATAATAGCGAATGGTCACTACTCGTAATTGATGAATTGCAAATACGAAAACCTCTATTGTTTACATAAAATACCTCAAACTAAATCTTGTCATTAGTATCTGCCAGGCTACAAAAAGGATAAACCGCAAAATATAAATTCCATTTATTTTTCTTAAAAATAAAAATTATACCTTGCTTTCTTTAAAAGCAACATAATTACTCATTATAAATTTTCCATTTCAAATGGCTGCTCCTGTTTACTACTCCGAATATTTACAACTCAATAAAATAATAGACGCCCAACATCCCGAAAGTTTTAAGGAAGGCAATGAGCCCGCTCATGATGAAATGCTTTTCATCATCATACACCAAGCATATGAATTGTGGTTTAAGCAAATTTTGTTTGAAGTAAACTCTATTACTACCATTATGGGAAAATCCTCTATGGATGATAATTCTTCGGAATTGCAAACTGTTGTTCACCGCCTACAAAGAGTCGTCACCATCTTAAAAGTATTGGTACAACAAATAGATATCATAGAAACAATGACACCACTCGATTTTTTAGATTTCAGGGATATGCTGCGCCCTGCATCGGGTTTTCAGAGTTGGCAGTTTAAAATACTGGAAGCTAAACTTGGTTTAAAATTTGAACAACGCCATGGGCAAGGTTATTATACTTCTCAACTAAAACAAGCCGATATAGATGTTATAAAAAATGCCGAAGAAGGAGATACCGTTTTGGAACTAATTAACAAATGGCTAGAAAGAATGCCTTTTTTCAAAGAGGAGCATTTTTGGAAAAATTACAACCCCTCCTCTTCACAAGAATCTTCACATCCCATAAACAATATCCATCCATTTTGGAAAGATTATGAAAATATTTATTCCTCAGGTCTAGCAGACGCAGAGAAAATTAATGTAGAACATTTTAGAAGAATATTTTTTGATGATACAGAAAACAAAGAAAGGGGATTGAGCACAGAAGCTTGTCGCTCCGCCTTATTCATAATGATTTACAGGGGTTACCCTATGTTGGAATTGCCTTTTCAATTATTAGATACTTTATTGGAAATAGACAACCAATTGGGCAACTGGCGATACAGGCATATAAACATGGTGCGTCGCATGATAGGAACCCGCATAGGCACAGGCGGCAGCACAGGTGCAGGCTACCTTCAGGGCGCCATGGACAAACACTATATTTTTAAAGAAATTTCGCAGTTAAATAGTTTTTTAACGGATAGAAGAAAACTACCGAAATTGCCTAAAGAAGTTACAGATAAATTGGGGTATCTGTAGGAATTCGCCTGTGGCGAATTCTAGGATAATTTGCCGAAGGCGAATTCTAAAATAATTTGCCGAAGGCGAATTCTAAAATAATTTGCCGAAGGCGAATTCTAAAAAAATTGTGGCAGAAAAATTCGTTGTGGCGATTATCGAATTCGCCTGTGGCGAATTTGGAAAAGAATTCGCCACAGGCGAATTCCTACAAACGTCATATAAACATGCAGCGCCGGAGAATTCACAATTCTGGATGATTTAGCCTTTGGCGAATTCTAGTGAAATTTGCCGTAGGCGAATTCTAAAAAAATTTGCCGAAGGCGAATTCTAAAAAAATTGTGGCAGAA
>JANMGS010000509.1:0-2795 GCA_031374745.1 Ferruginibacter sp.
GTAGCATTGCTGATAGCCGCTTTGAGTGCCGATGGCAAAAGTACCATACAAAATATTGAACAAATAGACAGAGGATATGAAAATATTGATGGCAGATTGAGGGCACTTGGGGCGGATATTGTAAGACGAAATTAATCAATGTACAAATGGGTAAAAATATGCAAATGTGCAAATAGGCAAATGTGCAAATGTGCAAATGGGCAAATATGCAAATTTGCAAATGGGTAAAAATGCGAATTCGTTTATAGTGGGGGAACTATTTTGATAATAAAAAAAATTGTAAAACATCTATAAGGTAATTAGAACCCCTTAAAGTATTAAAAACGAATCTTAATACTCAATACTAAGTACTCAATACTATGCAAAAAATTCTCATCATCACAGCACCTTCGGGAGCAGGAAAAACATCTATTACTAAATATTTAATGGAAAAATTTCCGGTGCTTACTTTTTCTGTATCTGCTGCTACGAGGCAACCTAGGGGGGCGGAAAAGAATGGAGTAGATTATTATTTTATCTCCAACGATGAATTTAAGTATAAAATACAGCACAACGAATTTGTAGAATGGGAAATGGTATATGAAGGAAAATACTATGGTACATTAAAAAGTGAACTAGAGCGCATATGGAGTGCAGGAAAAGTTCCTGTACTAGATATTGATGTAAAAGGAGCCATACATGTACAACAACAGTTTAATGAAGGAACGCTTAGTTTATTTATAGAACCCCCATCGGTAGATGAGTTGAAAAAGAGATTGCAAAGCCGTGGTACAGAAACGGAAGAATCGCTTGCCGCTAGGGTAAACAAAGCATCTTACGAATTGTCATTTAAAGAACATTTTAATAAAACAGTTGTAAACGCAGATTTGTCGGCAGCATGCCAACATGCAGAAAAAATTGTTGCTGATTTTTTGAATGCATAACAATCAAACGGATTTGCTTAATTTTATAATATGGATATCACCATTACAGCACTAATAGCAATATTAGTTTCGCTTATTTTAATTGGCTTTTTTGCAGGAATTGAAATAGCTTTCATTTCGGCCAATAAACTTTCTATTGAGTTAAACAAGAAGCAAGGTAGTTATGCAGGAAAAATATGGGGAAAATATGCAGAAAATCCTGCAAGATTTATTGGAACCATACTGGTAGTAGTAAACATTGTGTTGGTTATTTATGGATTGCTTATTGGCGAATTGCTGTATCCTTTGTGGCATAGATTGGAAATACGGCTAACGGCACCTTTTTCGAAATATATTTATTTGATTAAACTCTTCTTTGAAACCATTCTATCTACTGCTATCATTTTATTTGTAGAATTTGTTTGTAAAGCATTGTTTAGGGCCAGGAACAACAGTATTTTATCCAATGGTTTTATTACATACATTGTTCAGTTTTTTTATTCCATTTTTTCATCATTATCATCTGTATTTGTAAATATGGCAGAATGGATACTGGAATATATTTTTAATGTAAAAATTAACGAACGAAAAGAAAATTTTAGCAAATTAGATTTGGAGCATTATGTGCAACAAAATAAGATGCACAACGAAGAGGAGTCTTCATCTGATATGAATAAAGAAATGTTTGAAAATGCATTGTCGCTTAGTGAAGTTAGGTTGAGGGAATGTTTGGTGCCCCGAAAGGAAATTGTGGGTATAAATATGGAAAGCAATATAAGCGAAGTGAAGAAATTATTTGTAGAAACGAGGCTAAGCAAATTGGTTGTATTTGATAAAAACATTGATAACATTACAGGCTACATACATCAGCTGGATTTGTTTAAAAGCCCGGCAACTATCCAAGAAATAATTTTGCCCATACCAACCGTGCCCGAAACAATGACAGCCACAGATCTAATGTCAAAATTTGGTAAAGAAAGAAAAAGTATTGCTTGGGTTATAGATGAGTTTGGTGGAACTGCAGGAATAGTAACCATGGAAGATCTATTAGAAGAAATTTTTGGCGATATAAAGGACGAGCACGATGATGTAGAAGAATTTGTAGACAAACAACTTTCTGTAAATGAATATTTATTTAGCGGTAGAATGGAACTTGATTTAATATCTGAAAAATACGGATTGCAATTTCCGGAAGATGAATCCGCTGAAACACTCTCGGGGTATATAGTACAGCACAATGAAGATATACCATCCGAAAAGCAACAAATTATTATTGGTAACTACGAATTTGATATTTTGAGCATGAGTGATACTAGAATTGAAACTGTTAAATTAAAGGTTTTACGCCGCTCATAATAAGGGTACTTCTAAAGCTCGAGTAAAATGTATTATGAAAATAGCGGCACATATTTCTGTAGATAACAATACCAATAGTTTGTTGCTGGCATCTTTAAAATTAATTTCTGTTAAATACCAGCAGCACAGCTTTACTTTTTTTGTAGAAAAACGAATAAATGACCTTTCGAATAATTGTAAACAAGTAGTTGTTTCGCCTAAGCACAAAAAAAAATTTCTTCTTTATTTCTGGTACACTTTCAAACTCCCGGCCATATAAAAAAAAGAGCAAAGCGATGTATTTATTAATGATGCTGGAATGCAATGCGCAAAATGCAGGATACCTCAATTTTTATTTTTTTGCAATGTAGATTTTAAAGAAAAAAGCAATCGGTTTTATAAAGGGCTATTTGCAGCAGCATTGGAAAATGCAAAAGCTATTTTTGCAACAGAAGGTTTTATTAAAGAGAACCTAGTAAATAATTTCAACGTAGATGCCAATAAAATAAAAACGATTTACCATGGATTAGATGAAAGCTCTTTACCTAAAGCAAACGG
>JANMGS010000510.1:0-1955 GCA_031374745.1 Ferruginibacter sp.
GCTGTGCTGGCCCACAGGAAATACTAGTGGGAGACCATGCAGTAGTTGTTTGTATGGATAGCCAATGGTGGTTACATGGGTATGAAAAACCTGGCATAGAATCGGACTGCCCTTATAAAAATGAAGATGAAATTATTACTAGGCTAAAAACAATCATTGCATCTTACCCCGATAAATTGATTGTTCTTGCCATGCACCACCCATTTTATACCAATAGTATTCATGGTGGCTATTATACTTTAAAACAACACATTTTTCCATTTACTGATGCCAAACCCAATTTGTACATTCCGCTTCCAGTATTAGGGTCCATTTATCCACTTTCCAGACAGTGGTTTGGAAACATACAAGATAATAAACACCCACAATATAAAAATTACAAGGAAAAGATAGAATCAGTTACAAAAAATCATCCCAATGTAATTCAAGTATCTGGGCACGACCACTCGCTGCAACTTTTTAAAAAAGACAGTTCATTCTCTATTGTAAGTGCATCTGGATCTAAAAGCAGCCGAGTAAGAATGGGGAACGGTGCATTGTTTGCCAGCAAAAAAAATGGACTTGCAGTAATAGAAATTTTAAGTGATAGAACTACCAGGGTAAATTTTTATTCGACCGAAAGCGCCGATTTGAAAGCTGAAATTTTTACTGCTCCACTTTCTACCATTAAACAGAAACAAATAACCGAAACATTTATCAGAGAAAATCTTCCCGATTCAGTTATGGCAACCGCATCTACCAAATTTAAATCTGGCGGGCTAAGAACATTCTTGTTAGGAAAAAATTATCGTAAGGAATGGGGCACCCCCATAAAAGTGAAAGTGATAAACTTGGCTACCGATTTCGGTGGATTAACGCCCATAAAAATGGGCGGAGGTCATCAAACAAAATCATTGCGATTGGAAGATAAAAGCGGAAAAGAATATGTGCTAAGACAAATTGAAAAAAATGTTACAGATGCTGCATTACCTCCAGAACTACGAGGACTTGCAGCAGTGAATGATGTTATAGCCGATGGGGTATCTGCGTCCTATCCTTACGCAGCACTGTCTATTCCACCACTTGCAGAAGCTGCCGGTGTTCCTCATGCAAATCCATCATTGGTTTTTGTGCCAAATGATCCTTTGCTTGGCCTATTTAAGAGCGATTTTTCCAATTCATTTTGTTTGATAGAAGAACGCAATCCGAATGGTAACGACAAATCGAAAAGCACCGATAATATGGAGAAGGCTCTTTTTGAAGACAATGACAACACGATAGACCAAAAAGCAACTTTACAAGCTCGTTTACTGGATATGTTTGTGATGGATTTTGATAGACATGAAGACCAATGGCGATGGGCTTCTACAGATAATGGAAAGGGGAAAACATTTTATCCGTTACCCAGAGATAGGGATCAACCATTTTTCATAAACAGTGGTTTGATAACTTATTTTGTAGGCCAACCTTCTGTAACACCTCAAGTACAAGGGTTTCGATCTAAAGCAAGGCATATAAACAGTTATAATTTTAATGCCAAAAATTTTGACCGCAATTATATGAATGAGCTAAATAAAGCCGATTGGGAAAAAGCGGCTACAGCTTTTGTAAATACAATGACCGATGAGTTGATTGAAAAAGCATTGCATTTACAACCAAAAGAAATACAAGCGTATTCCATAAACAGCATCATTGGCAAATTAAAAAAAAGAAAGCAATACTTTGTAAATGAAATGTTAGATTACTATTCATTTCTATCTAAAACTGCAACCGTTTTTGGCAGCAATAAAAAAGAATTATTTGATGTGCAAAGGCACGAAGATGGATCGGTAACAGTAACCGTTTTTAAGCTAAACAAGCAAGAGGAAACGGATAAAAAAATGTTTGAAAGGAAATTTATAAGCGCAGAAACAAATGAAATACGCTTGTATGGTTTGGAAGGCAATGACAAGTTTTACTTACATGGAAGTGATGCA
>JANMGS010000586.1:0-1542 GCA_031374745.1 Ferruginibacter sp.
TTACTTTTGCCCCACAATTTATTTTGATGATAACCTACAAGCAATGCCCTGTTTGCCATAGCGAACAAATACAAGATTTATTTACGGCTAAAGACTACACTGTTTCTGCTGAAATATTTACTATTGCAAAATGTAATTCCTGTACGCATTTGTTTACACAAAATGTAGCACCCCAAGATGAAATTGGAAAATACTATCAATCTGAAAACTATATTTCGCACAGCAATACGCAGGAAGGAATTGTAAATAAATTGTATCATGCTGTACGCAAGCGCACACTTGCAGGAAAGAAAAAATTGCTGCAATTAGAAACACGTAAGCAACAAGGAAAAATATTGGATATAGGCTGCGGAACCGGTGCCTTTTTGAGTACCATGAAAGCAGCAGGCTGGGAGAGTACAGGTTTGGAACCAGATGAAACAGCCAGGGTAAAGGCAAAAGAACTGTACGGATTGGAACCAAAGCCATCGCATGAAATTTTTGATTTACCAGAAAATAAGTATGATGCAATAACCATGTGGCATGTATTAGAGCATGTACACCAGTTGCATGAATATGTAGCGCAATTAAAAAAAATGCTTACTGCCAATGGTAGGATATTTATAGCAGTACCAAATTATACCAGTTACGATGCACAATATTATGGAGCGCATTGGGCTGCTTATGATTTGCCTAGGCATTTGTATCATTTCTCTCCAGATAGTATGAAAAATCTGGTAGAACATTATGGCCTTACGATAAAAAAAATAAAACCGATGTGGTTTGATAGTTTTTATGTGAGTATGTTAAGTGAGCAATACAAAAATGGTAAGGGAAATATTCTAAAAGCTTTTTTTATAGGATTTATATCCAATCTAAGAACGATTTTGCAAAAAGATAAATGCAGTTCATTAATTTATGTGATAGGGAAGGATTGATGTATTCTATGATCCTCGGTCTAAAGACCGAGTCAATTCATGCTTTTTAATCCTTGAATTTTTTTATCCTCGGTCTAAAGACCGAGGCAATTCATGAATTGCCCTGTCATTTATGAATTGCCCTGCCATTTATGGCAGGGATAAGAAGTTTTAATTGCATTTGGGCTTTAGCCCATTTCGCCTTTTGGCTTTAGCCACTATACAAATCAATATTAAAAATAGATATAACAATATCTGACTAATTCACCCTCACTTCAAATATTTTCGGCCAACGTTTACCAGTGATAAAAAATGTTTTTGATGTACTGTCGTATGCGATTCCGTTTAGTACATCTACCCTAGGCGTTCTGTCTTTTAATTCTAACAAATTATCGAAATTCATGGTACCTACTACCATCCCTGTTTTAGGGTCTATTTTTATAATATCATTTTTTTGATAAATATTTCCCCATACAAATCCATCAACATACTCCAATTCATTTACACTATCTACAGGTCCATTGTCATCATGAATGTGAACGATGTTTTTTATTTTAAATGTTGCTGGGTCCACAAAATATAAATCGGTACCGCCAGTAGTTATAATTAAATCGGTGCCATTATTTGTGATACCCCAGCCATCATA
>JANMGS010000589.1:0-1965 GCA_031374745.1 Ferruginibacter sp.
AAACAAAGCTTTTAGCGGCTCTATGATGTTATTGGGGCTTCGGTACGATGCAAGGGTTGTATCGGTTATTGGGTTGGGGTTGTATATAATTTTTTCTATTGTAAATCCATTTAAAACAAAAGCTGCGAAACGATTTTTATCTTTTTTGCTGGCAGTTGTTTTTTTACTTTTTCTTGTAGCGTATGGAAGCGATTTTTATTACTATGATTACTTAAAACAACGATTAAGTGCCTCCATACTTAGTTTTGCACAAGATGCTGCTATATCGGCTAGTATGATGTGGCAGACATATCCGCTACTAAAAATTACCATTGCATTAATCATACTGCTTGTTCTTTTTACTTGGTTTACAAAACGATTGTTGAAAAATTTGGAAGCGCAACATCTTGTTTTATCAAAAAAGAAAAGCATCGGTATTTCCATCGTTTTTGTAGTGCTATTGTGTATTTCCATTTTTGGAAAAATTGGACAATACCCGCTTCGGTGGAGCGATGCATTTACATTGTCCGATGATTTTAAAGCCAACGCAGCACTCAATCCGTTTCAAAGTTTTGCCAGCAGTTTTGGTTTTAAAAACAGCGGTTACGATTTAAAAAAAGTAGAAGAGGCTTACCCTATCATGGCTGATTATTTTGGTATACAAAATAAAAATGCCGAAACTTTAAACTTAGCAAGGGTAAATATGGTGGCTACAGATACAGTTCAAAAAGCAAATGTTGTTATCGTCATCTGCGAAAGTTTTAGTGCGTATAAAAGTTCTATGTTTGGCAACAAGCTAAACCCAACGCCATATTTTAATGAAATGTGCAACAAGGGCGTATTCTTTGAAAGATGTTTCACGCCTGGGTTTGGCACCGCACGTGGCGTGTGGGCTACACTCACGGGCATACCCGATGTGGAGGATAATAAAACCGCAAGTCGTAATCCTGCTGCCGTAAACCAACATACCATTATGAATGAATTTGCTGGTTATGATAAATATTATTTTTTAGGAGGAAGCACTACCTGGGCAAATATAAGAGGCTTGCTTACCAACAATATTGCAGGACTGAAAATTTATGAAGAAGAAAATTTTAAAGCTGCCAAAGTAGATGTATGGGGCATAAGCGATAAGAATTTATTTTTGGAAGCAAACAAAGTTTTGGCTGCACAAACAAAACCATTTGTATCCATAATTCAAACGGCAGATAACCATCGCCCTTATACCATTCCCAATGAAGATTTGAGCGAATTTAAAAAGCGATCTTACCCCGATGATACTTTGCATAAGTATGGTTTTGATGATAACGGGCAATACAATGCTTTTCGTTATACCGATTTTTGTTTTCAAAAATTTATGGAAGCAGCCAAAAAAGAAAAATATTATGACAATACCATTTTTATTTTTGTAGGCGATCATGGGTTAAGGGGCAATGCCGGCGATATGTTTCCACAAAGCTTTACCAAGCAAGGAATATTGGCAGAGCATGTGCCTTTGTTGTTTTACGCACCCAAATTATTACAAGCCAAACGCATAAAAGAACCTACCTCCCAAATGGATATTTTTCCATCTGTAGCATTTCTTACGCATCAAAACTTTACAAACACTACCTTGGGCTCCAATCTTTTTGATACCATGGCAAATAAAAATAGATTTGCATTTATTGCAGATCCAGATTTGAGAACAATCGGATTGGTAAGCAATGAATTTTATTGGGTACGAAATTTAAATACAAATGTGGTCGATTTTGTGTCGGTTACAAACAATGAAGCGGTTATAAAAAATAGCAGAACAGATAGTGTGAAAAATGTTATGGCAACAACAACAGAAGCATTTTACCATACAGCAAAATATTTGTTGTTGAATAATAAAAAGAAATAAATTTATAAATAAAATAATAATAGTAGATTCATATTAGCATGTTTATAAAATGGCGAGTTACCAAAACGATTCAGTGGATAATTAAGTTATTCCTTATTTATCTT
>JANMGS010000601.1:0-1899 GCA_031374745.1 Ferruginibacter sp.
ACCATTTCCATCAATAATTCTTCTTACAAAACCATAACAAATAAGGATGGAAATTTTTCTTTAACCAATATAAATATTCAAAAGGGAGAATTAATAATAAATGCACTGGGCTATTAATACAAACTAATAAATATTGATACCAAAACGGCAAATAATATTTCAATAGCATTAGAGCAACAAGCAAAGGAATTGGATGCAGTAGTTGTAAGCAGCTTTGAGAAAGATGGGTATAAAAAATGGGGCAAATTGTTTATAGATAATTTTATAGGTGATATAGCAGAGGCAAAAGAATGCAGCATAGAAAACGAAAAAGTGCTCAAATTTTTCTACGACAAGAAAACCCAAGTGTTGGAAGTAATAGCAACTGAGCCGATAAAATTAAAAAACAATGCACTTGGTTATGAAATAGAATATACCCTAGAAAGTTTTGTATACTATGCAAAATCAAAAGTTTTAATTTTTGGTGGGTATCCGGTATTTACAGAAATGAAAGGAGGTAAGAGCAAAACAAAACGTTGGGCAAAAAATAGAAATGAAAGTTACAGAGGTAGTATCATGCATTTTATGAGAAGCTTTTTTCGAAATACATTGGAGCAAGAAGGATTTAGTATTTATGCTGCTAAGAAAGTACCAAACAAAGAAAAAGCAAGGTTGCGGGCGGCCACAAAAGAAAGAATGCAAATGAATACCGGAGCTGTAATTAGTATTTCGAGTATGTATCCTGCCGATTCTACTGATTACTACCAAAAAATATTAAAGCAAGAAGATTCATTGTTTGTATTAATTTCAAAACTAAAAATTGACAGCATTGCTTATGCGGTAGATAGCGTAACAGCAGGTTTATATTTCAATGACTATTTGATGGTAAATTATTTTAATAAAAATGCATCTCAACAACGAAGCGAATATAGCTATCAACATACAAACCCTGTACAGAGTTATGTAAAATTATCATCGCCAGAGGAATTACAAATTTTTGCAAATGGAAATTATTACAACTCATTTAATTTATTTGCAGAGCAATACTGGGCAAGTTTTGAAAAAGTGGCTAGATTGCTTCCCTACGATTTTCTTTACTTAGAATAAAAATACTTTCAATTTAAATTTACAAAATGATTATTAGAGAAGCTACCATTGCAGACATAACACAAATGCAAATCGTAAGAAATTCCGTAAAAGAAAATATGTTATCTAACCCTAACTTGGTAACAGACGAAGACTGCGCAGCATTTATGACCGTAAGGGGCAAAGGCTGGGTTTGTGAAATAGACAATACAATTGTTGGCTTCTCGATCGTCGATTTAAAAAAGAACAATATCTGGGCCTTGTTTTTAAAACCCGAATTTGAAAAACAAGGAATAGGTAAACAACTACACGACATTATGCTGGATTGGTATTTTGAGCAAACGAAAAGCACTGTTTGGCTAGGAACAGCACCCGGCACCCGAGCAGAAACATTTTACAGAAAAGCCGGTTGGAAAGAAATAGGCATGCATGGAAAGGGTGAGGTAAAATTTGAAATGAGTAATGAAGATTGGGTGAAGAGAAAGGAATCTTAATAATGAAGAAGCAACAACTGTTCCCAAAAGAGCTGGTAAGTGTTAATATAAAATACTTCGGTATTATTAAAATAATTTTTATCAAACCAGCAGCTCACTGAAAATTCTTGGTCAACTTAAACAGGTCATTCATATCCTTACCACGAGTATCTTTGCTAGCAATGGCACCTGCTTCGTCTGATTTGGAGAGTGCTGGTAAATGAATACTCCTCTTACCAGCTGATCTTAGTTGTGCAAGCATGGGCGTTATATCAAAACATTTTGTTGCCATTACATGAATCACTTTATCTGCTACCTGTACTTTTCCTTCAACCAACAATAACCTGGATTGTAACACTTG
>JANMGS010000604.1:0-24556 GCA_031374745.1 Ferruginibacter sp.
GAATCTGTAGCAATAATATTGCCACAGATTCACAGAAAAGCTGTTTTGTATATGATCTTTATCTATTACATAAATAGATTACAGATAATATTGGTAAATTTATAGAGGTAAATTTTTTAAATGAAGAATGAGTTTTTATACAGTTTATATTTAATTTTCTACAATTTTATATTCCTTGCACCTAATAAAGGATAGCTATTTACCTTTCATAATATTTCTATTAGTCAATAGCTATATTTTTTTATATTGCTTTCAAATAAATATGAACCCATGAAGAAATTATTCTTTTTTCCGCTTGCTGTAATTTGCTTACAAACTTTTGCGCAAGTAGATTTGCCTGCAAAATATGCTTCTTTGATTACAGGGGCTGAGTTAAAAAAGCAACTTACTATTATAGCCAGCGATGAATTTGAAGGAAGAGAAACTGGTACAGAAGGCCAAAGAAAAGCGGCAGCTTATATTGAAAGTCAATTTGCATCTTTTGGATTAAAAAAGCCAGCAAAACTTAAAAGTTATCAGCAATTTTACCCGCTTACACAAGATACGGTTTTGCTTACCTCTCTTAATGTTAATGGAGCTGCAGCAGTAAATGGAACTGACTTTTTAATACCACTTGGTAACAATGAGAATGGTGCATTTAAAGCGAAAAAACTGGTATTTGCTGGCTACGGAATAGATGATGCGGCTTACAGTGATTATGCTTCTATTAATGTGAAAGGCAAAGTGGTAATTGTATTTTTGGGAGAGCCAAAGAAGGAAGGCAAATATTTTATTGATGCAGCTGGCAAACAATCTAAATGGAGTTTTCCTGGTATAACTTACAAGCTGGCAGCAGCCAAAGCCAAAGGTGCAGTAGGTGTTTTTGTTGTAAACCCCAATGGAGAAATATTTAGTAAAAGAATGGTTGATAACAATAACAAAACAGGTGTAAGTTTTGAAAGCATGCCCGAGGAAAAAGCAACAACATTGAATTACGCAATTTTATCTCATGCATTTGCAAAAAATAATTTTCCTGTAAATTTTGATAGCGCCTTGGCAACAGCTAAAGCAAAAGGTACATTTTTGCTTCAACAAATAGATGCAAAAATGGCTACTAAATTTGCATTTAAAAAACAACGGATTGTTATTAATGCAAGTAATGTAATTGGCGTTATAGAAGGGACAGATAAAAAAGATGAATATGTTTTTCTTACGGGCCATTACGATCACCTTGGCAAGCACGATGGCAAAATATATTATGGTGCCGATGATGATGGGAGTGGAACCTGTGGTGTGATAGCAATGGCTGCAGCCTTTGCAAAAGCGGCAGCAGAAGGCAATAGACCCCGTAGAACAATCGTGTTTATGACCGTAAGTGGCGAAGAAAAAGGCCTTTGGGGAAGTGAATATTACAGCGACCATCCATTGTATCCTTTGGATAAAACATCGGTGGATTTAAATACCGATATGGTGGGCCGTACAGATACAGAAAGAAAAACGGGCGACACTTTAAATTATGTGTATGTAGTAGGCCATGATAAAATAAGCAGTGAAATGCCGATAATAAACGAAGCAGCCAACGCAAAATATACCAACTTGGTATTAGATTATAAATTTGATGATCCAAAAGATAAAGAAAGAATTTATTATCGCAGCGACCATTACAACTTTGCTCGCAAGGGAGTACCGGTATTGTTTTTTTATGATGGTATGCTTAAAGCAGATTACCACAAACCAACGGATACCGTAGATAAAATAAATTTTGAACTCTACGAAAAAAGAGTACGCATGATTTTTCATACAGCATGGGAAATAGCTAATAGAGACAATATGTTGAACAGGGATAAACCGCTGGATGAGGGAACGAGGTAGGGAAATTTACAAACGCATCTTTTTAAGGTGCGTTTTTTTGGGAGGGTCATTTTATTTATCTAAGGAGTTTAACTTTTCGTTGTATTAACTTTTAGTAATTTAATAAATTGAAACTTCTTAATTTATGACTGCATGAAATTATTACCAACATTGGTATTCTTTATTTTCAATAGCCTCAATAGTTATTCGCAAAATCTAGACAAGGCAATGTTAAAATTTGCAGGCTATGGAGGCAAGCTATGCGTAAAAAAGAATGAACAATTGGTTATTGGGACGAGGGTTGGAGAAGTTGCTTTTGCAGATTCTTTAAACGGTAATTGGGAAATGTTTTCACCAATCGACAAAAATAAAATTAGTCCGCTATCAGGAAATTTAATTTACAATGTGAATTTTTTCAATAATGATACTGGATTTGTATCTGGTTTTATTTTAGGTGACAACGATAAATATAATGTTATTTTTCATACAGAGAATAATGGCAGAACTTGGAAAAGATTGAATTTTGGACAAGATGGATGGGTAGATGATGCAACAAATTTGGATAATGGAGAAGCATGGATGAGCGTATCGGGCAGTGGAATAGTTTATACAAAAGATTACGGATTTACTTGGAAAGCGCTGAAAAGCGCTGAAAAAAAGCAACGGTTTACAACAATCTTTTTTAATACGACAAAAGAGGGTATAATTGGGTCTCTTTGGAACATAATTGCTGTAACAAAAAATAATTGCGAAACTTGGACGCTATTGCCAACGCCATTAGATCAAAAAAAGTATGCAAAAACTTATAGAGAAAATCGACCAGCAATCAATGCCGTGGCCAGTTACAAAAATTATTACTTAGTAAGTCAAGATGGCCTTGTGTTCTATACAAAAAAAGATTCTATTAATTGGATATGGATGCCAGCGTATGATAATTTTTATACCGACCCTGAAAATAGTGCTTTATACTTCAAAAAAAATAAAGGCGGGTTTGAAAAAGTAAATGAAGAAATTCAGCCGGTATATCTATTTACAATTGATATCAATAGTAGTCTAGCTGTTTGTAAAAATGGAAGCTTATTTGTAAAGAGCGAAAATGGAATTTTACAATTTAAAACGGATTACACGGTTATTTCTAATAATATTTTTACAAATCAAAAAACGGAGATAAAGCCAATTATTTTTGGATACAGTCGTAATGTTACTTTAGGTTACATAAAAAATGGAATTTATTCGCAAAAGGGATATGACGGGGATTGGAACTTTGAATTTGAAATGCCATTTTCTATTGATAGTGCATTTCTATGTATGCTTGATTCTAATACGATATTATCAAGCTTTAACAATGATTCTTTATTTTATTATAATTTAGACACAAAACGTATTACCAGAAATACGAAAAAGAGTATTCTGAAGGCTTTTTGCGAAAGTAGTATTAATCAAATTGTTTTTGAAAACGGAAGTCAGGGTTGCTTTCATCATTCTGTTGACAAACTTGTATATAAATATGAAGGAGGGACTTTTAATTTAGACCCTAATTTAGAAGGAAAAAGCAGAAAAGAACAATCTTCAAATATTGAAGAAATAAATAAATCTTTGGTTGATATTTTTATAAAAAATATTGCAGTTATTTTACAAAAAAAAGCAGGCATAGAGGATCTAGGATTTGCTGAAAGTGATTATAAAAAATGCAAAAAAGATATTTTAAAATTCAAATTGTTTGTAGAAGGCAAAACAAAAAATAATGAATCTACGTTTGACTTTGACAAGAACAATATTGACTTTAATAGGTTAATTTCTTTAGTAGATAGTGTAAAGACAATTGACAATTATTTGCTTAACTCATATTTATCTCAGTTAAGTGATATGTGGAGTACAACGACTAACTGGACAGCTATTTCATTCATAAATGGCAATGGTGAAGTCATGCGAATACAGGCTAGTTATTATGAATCTAATGCATTTTACTTTCCATGGCAATTAAGCTTAAAAGGTATAAATTATACAAGTAATAATATTGAAATAAATAGGTTTATTAATACTGCAAATCCTGATTTTTTAGAAAATAAAAATAAAATGCCGGTACTGTATAGAATTGTTAAAAATCTTTATTAATGATTTTTATTTGAATAAAAAGGCTTAATGTTTTTGAATGATATTTTATATAGACAAGAAAACACCGATGCAATTCCTCCCAATTTTCCACAAAAATTTATTTTTTATTTTATTTGTGTAATTCTTTTTGCAAGTGCATCCTTTTTACAAATGCACTTTTATGTTTACACAAACAATATTCAAAGACGCCCGCTATTTTCAAATTCTTTTTCAAAGCATATTTTTAAGTTATGGTGTTTTCTTTTTGCATTGGCAAAACGAAGGCTGGTTGTATGCTACTTTTTTTATTGCCAGCATAGTTACTCAATTTTTATGTGAACTGGCTTTTGGTAAAAATGGAAAGCCCGTTATTGCAAATTTTAAAAAAGGTATCCCTTCCGTACTAATTTCCTCTTTTGGTTTAAGCCTATTGTTAAAAACAAATTTGTGGTGGGTGGCCGTATTTGCATCATTTATATCCATCGTTTCTAAATATATTATTAGAATAAATGGCAAGCATATTTTTAATCCATCTGCATTGGGTATTGTAGCTGCCATATTGCTAACCAATAAAGCATGGATAAGTCCTGGGCAATGGGGCAGTGGCATGGTGATACTATTTGCTGTATTGTGTTTGGGTTTTATTGTAGTTACCAAAGTTCAAAGCCTCTCTGTAAGTCTCTCCTTTTTGGGCGTGTTTGCTGCGCTGCTTTTTGTACGCCAAATAATATACCTCGGCTGGCCAATGGATTTTTTTGTACAATCCATAAGTACAGGTAGTTTATTGCTGTTTTCTTTTTTTATGATTACAGATCCTAAAACTACACCCAATCATATCCTAGCAAGAATTGGTTGGTGTATTGCTATTGCTTTTGTTTCATTCTACCTAGCTACATTTAAATTTATAAATGGCGCTCCCATTTTTGTATTGGTTTTTGCGCAACCATTGGTACCCCTTTTAGATAAGTTTTTTAAAGCCAAAAAATTTGAATGGTTTAAAACGCCTACGCTCATACCTAAAGATGAATATAGTATTAATCCGCTTTTACAAAATCAACTATTAATTAATAACAACTAAAACAATTTTATGAAACGTAAACTATTAATCATTGGGGCAATCTTTGTGGTTTCTCCCATCCTGTTTTCTTTCTGCGGCTTTTATGTGAGCAAGGCAGATGGCACATTAAAAAACAAAACAAGCCAAGTTATTTTGGTAAGAGATGGCAATAAAACCAAGATAACCATGTACAACGATTTTAAAGGCAATACCAAAGATTTTGCTATGGTGGTGCCCGTGCCCGTGGTGCTTAGGCAAGATGATATTAAAGTGGTGGAACAAGGAATTTTTCAACGACTGAATGATTACAGTGCGCCAAGGTTGGTGGAGTATTGGGACCAAAATCCTTGTGATATGTACAAGGAATACGAAGATAAGATATCAATGTCAAAAGCAGAAATGCCTGCCCCAAGTGCAAATGCTGCGGGAGCTTTTAAAAGAAAAGATTTAGGCGTAAAAGTAGAAGCAAAATATTTAGTAGGCGAGTACGATATTTTAATTTTGAGTGCCAAAGAAAGCGGTGGCTTAAAAGAATGGCTTATAAGCAATGGTTATAAAATACCCGAAGGTGCCGAGGAGGTATTAAACCCTTATATAAAAAGCAACCTTAAATTTTTTGTGGTTAAAGTAAATGAAAAAGAAAAAAGTAAATTGAACAATAATTTTCTTCGCCCAATTCAAATAAGTTTTAACTCTCCAAAATTTATGTTGCCTATACGATTGGGCATGGCCAATGCTGATGGGGACCAAGATTTAATTGTGTACGCATTTACCCGTAAAGGAAGAATAGAATGTACCAACTATCGCAATGAAAATATTGCGACAGATAAAAATGTACCGCTGTTTGTACAAAAAAACTTTGGTAGTTTTTATGGCAATCTATTTACACATCAATGGAAAAAAGAAGACAAAGCTGTTTCGTTCCTGGAATATGCTTGGGATGTGAGCCCACAAAACTTTTACCACTGCGATCCATGTATTGCTACGGCGCCAAGTGAGCAAGATCTAGTACAGAGTGGTGTTTGGTGGCTTGGTGGAAAAGATTGGGCAGATTACAGTGATGTAGATAACGATGAAATAGATAATGGGAGTAAGAATGTACACTTTACCCGTTTACATTTTCGCTATAACAGAAATTCATTTGCGCAAGACCTTATGTTTCAGGTAACACCCAATACAGAAACTTTTCAGGCAAGGTATGTAATAACACACCCTGCTACTGGTAATTTTAATTGCGTAGCGGGTAAAAAATATTTGCAAGACCTTAAGCAAAGAAGAAAAAAAGAACTGAACGAATTGATGTCGCTTACTGGAACAAATATGAATAACTGGCAAGACGATGCATCTGCCAAAAACGATGAAGAAGATGTAGCCGAAGCACAATATGCAACATTACTACCGCAGGTAAACAATGATCTGCAAAAAGAGAAAAATGCTCCTGCCGGTTTAATCTTATTGGGTATAGCTATTGTGGGTAGTGCAGGGCTTATGAAATGGAAAGGGATGATTTAAAAATGCAGGGCTTACGATGTGTCTGACACCTAAAAATAAACCAACAATTTAGAAAGTACTTGTAGGTGTCTGACACATTTATTGGAGACTTCAAATAAATTTTTATTTTGCGAAGATGCTTTTGAATATGTCAGACACCTGTGAACTTCATGCGAAGGCAAAGTTACTTTCTGAGGTGTCAGACACATTTATTGTAAAATGATTCGCTTTCTAAAATGGAAGCGGATCATCGTCCTCCTTTTTTCTGTTGCGTTTTTTAGGCTTACGTGGGTTCACAATATCATCTTTCAAATAACACCTGAAAATATCGTCATTGTAGCATTTTATCTTATCATCGCTAATGGAATACAATATCGCTTTTTCATAAAACTTTATCGCTTCGGAAAAGTTTTGTGTAAGTTCATACATAGCTGCACGCTTGCTGTTTATCCAGCATTTATCAAGCGTAGCTATTTCGTTGCAAAAAGAAAGGTGTAAATCAAGGTCGTCCCACCTTTCTAAATCGGTAAGTAAAGTGGCATAATGAAAATAAGGGTGTGGGTACATTGGCGCCATTTTCATAGCCATTAAAAAATGATTTTCTGCACGGGCATAATCATCAAATTGTGTTTTAAATATCCAACCCAACGAATTGTGAGCAGGCGCATGGTCCGGTTCTTCATATAATATCGCCTCGCATTTTTTAAATGCCTCGGTATATTCGCTGTTCTTAATATCCGCTTCGCTCTCTAGATATAGTTCGTCTATGTTCATGATATAATTAGCTTCTCCCCCGCCTCTCTCCCGAAAAATCGGGAAGGAGCTAAGTTACAATAATGTAAATTTATTGGTTTATTTCAGACTCTCCAAGTCCCTCCTTCGGAGGGACCTGCCTACCGTCAGGCAGGTTTAGGAGGCTACTTCTTCGGTGGCAACGCAAACGCTACTGCCTCGTGCTCAAAATGACCATTGTGCGAACCATCGCAAAATGGTTTGTTTTTTGATAAGCCGCATCTACAAATGCCTATAACATTTCTGCCGCCGAGGTCATATGCATTTCCTTCTCTATCAAATATTTCAAAATCGCCTTCTATTTTTAGAGAGCCATTGTTGTTTACGGTAAGTTTTACTTTTTCCATTTTTATTTTTGACCTCACCCCCGCCTCTCTCCCGAAAAATCGGGACAGGCAAGAGCGGAGCGGGATCAGTTATTTTTTAAGGTTAATTAATTTTTATAAATATACCATTTTTCTCGCTTTTATCTGTTGCATAATTAAAGATGCCAAAAGATATTCTGTTGAATGGAGCGTCGCCAATGAAGTTCAACATAGCTGCTTCTTTGCTCACCCAAAAAAACCTCACCCTCGTCTCTCTCCCGAAAATCGGAACAGGCAAAAGAATAACCACTTTTCAATAATTTAAAAGAACATTAAAGTGCTGAGAATTCAAGTCCCCTTGTCGGGGATTTAGGGGGCTTTTTTACCAGCCCAATATCCAAGCAAACATCAGTGGTGCCACAATCGTTGCATCACTCTCTACAATAAATTTCGGGGTAGCGATATCTAATTTGCCCCAAGTTATTTTTTCGTTTGGCACAGCACCACTGTAAGATCCGTACGAAGTGGTAGAGTCAGAGATTTGACAAAAATAATTCCAGAAAGGTACATCATGCCATTCCAAATCTTGGTACATCATAGGTACTACGCAAATGGGAAAATCGCCTGCAATACCACCACCTATTTGAAAGAATCCTACTCCCTTACCAAATGAATTGTTTCTATACCAATCTGCCAACCAAACCATGTATTCAATACCACTTTTCATGGTACTGGCTTTTAGTTCATTTTTTATTACGTAAGAAGCAAAAATATTGCCCATGGTGCTATCTTCCCAACCAGGCACTACAATAGGTATGTTTTTTTCTGCAGCAGCAAGCATCCAGCTATTTTTTGGATCTATTTCATAATAATGCTCTAGCACACCACTCAACAACATCTTGTACATATACTCATGTGGAAAATAGCGCTCCCCTGCCGCTTCTGCATCTTTCCAAATCTTTTCAATGTGTTTTTGTAATCTTCTAAATGCTTCCTCTTCGGGTATGCAAGTGTCGGTTACCCGGTTGTAATGGTTTTCCAATAAATCCCATTCATCTTGCGGGCTCAGATCTCTATAGTTAGGCACTCGCTTGTAATGGCTATGTGCAACCAAGTTCATTACATCTTCTTCCAAGTTTGCACCCGTGCAGCTAATAATAGCAATTTTATCTTGACGAATCATTTCTGCCAAGCTAAGCCCAAGTTCGGCTGTGCTCATAGCACCTGCAAGGGTAACCATCATTTTTCCTCCTTCTTCTAAATGGGTTACATAGCCTTTGGCTGCGTCCATTAATGCGGCAGCATTAAAATGCCTGTAATGATGTTCTATAAAATGCGAAACGGGCCCTTTGCTCATAATTTATCTTTGTTAAATGTTAGGCAGCAAAAATAACTTCTTTTGGGGAGTATTAAGCAATTGAAAATTGAATTATTACCTACATACAAAATAAAATAATAAGGGGAGGCTCAGCTACTGAAAGTACTGTTATTAAAAAAGGCTGCTCTTAAATAGAACAGCCTTTAATGAAATGCGGGATTGATTAAAATCCATTGTATATTTTAATTGCTTTTTTTGCTCTATTGGATGATAAGGGAGCACATACTAAAAGTACAGGAATCGAAATTAATCCAATTTGCTTGGCGGTTGTAGTGCTTGAGCCTTCTTTTCCCAAAATACCATAAGTAAGTCCTGCAAACATGGTGACAAAAGATGTAAGAGCAATTGTTTTTGTTATTTTATAGGTTTTTGCGGCAGCTAAAGCTTTTTCATTATCGCTTACCATATTGATTAAATTTCGTCCATTTAAACGCAACCTATCTCCACCATCTTTTTTTACATAATAAGTTGTGGAATATCCCCCGTTTTTTCCTGGGGTATACGTGGAAGTGGAGCTTACTTGAATACGAGCGCTTGGCGGCGTAGAAAATCTGGAGCAAGAACTAAATAGAAATAGGGCAACAAAGTACATTAATAGGTTAGTTTTCATAAGGTTAGTTTTAACAAAAGTAACAGTAAAAAAGAAAATTTTAAATTTTTTTATTGGATAAAAGCTGATTTAAATTTTTATACTGTCATAAAAAGGAGAGTACATTTTCCTTACTTTTGAAAATGCAACACCCATCATTACAATCGCAATTCCTGCTGAGGAAAGATATTACGTTTTTAAATTTTGGTTCATTTGGCGCTTGCCCTAAGCCTGTATTTGAGCGTTACCAGGCCTATCAATTAGAGTTGGAGCAAGAACCGGTAGAATTTATAGCAGTCAATAGCCTATCGTATATAAACCAATCTCGGCAAGCATTGGCAAACTATATTAATTGCCATGAAGATGATTTGGTATATGTTGCCAATCCATCGCATGCAGTAAACATTATTGCCAAGAGCCTTGCATTAAAGCCAGGGGATGAAATATTGACAACCAATCTGGAATATGGTGCATGTGATAGAACCTGGAAATATTATTGTAAAAAATCAGGCGCAACTTATGTGCAACAGCCTATTACACTACCATTAGAAAGCAAAGAAGATTTTATAGAGCAGTTTTTTAAAGGATTAACAGCCAAAACAAAACTTATTTTTATAAGTCATATTACTAGCACAACAGGCCTCCGATTGCCAATAGAGGAAATATGCAAGTTAGCAAAAGAAAAAGGGATAATGACATTTGTGGACGGAGCACATGCACCCGGGCAATTAGATCTTGACCTCAGTACGCTGCAAGCAGATATTTATACAGGAGCTTGCCACAAATGGATGATGACGCCAAAAGGAAGTTCTTTTTTGTATGTAAAAAAGGAGTACCAGCATTTATTTGATCCTTTGGTTGTGAGTTGGGGTTATCAGTCTACTGCGCCATCCCATTCGCAGTTTTTAGATTATCATCAACAGCAAGGCACCAGAGATGTTTCAGCATTTTTGTGCATACCCGCTGCTATAGAATTTATGGAAGAAAATGATTGGTGGAATGTAAGCGCCCGTTGCCAGCAACTTACACAAGCCAATGCAGAAGTGTTTTGCAAGCTTTTAGGAGCATCAGCACTTGCGCCAGTAAACAACGATTTTATTTTGCAGCTATACAGTGCTCCCATACAAACAAAAGAACCACAAAAATTAAAGCAATATCTCTACGAAAAGCATTCTATTCAAATTCCAGTAATGCCTCATGGCGATAAAGTGTATTTGCGTTATTCTATTCAGGCATTTAATGAGCAAGCAGATTTGGATAAACTTTTTGATGCAATTAAGGAAATAAAGATGAATACTAGTTTGATAGAGGGATAGGGAAAACGGATGACACGGATTAGATGGATTTTTAGCCTTAAAATTTTTAAGGGACATGTAAAAATGGGACATAACAATTCATTTATTTACTGATAATTTACTTAACTTTTTATGAGCTAAGGGGGAGCTAAGGAAAGTATTTTATATCACAATGTTTTCTGAAAATGAAAACCCAATATCTTGTAATCGTCTTTAAAATAAAACTTGTGAGCTTTGTTATTGCTTACATAAGCATTAAGTTCGCTGTAAGTACATCCCATATTTTTAGCATGTTCGTGTAAAAAATCCATCATTGTTTTGCCAAGGCCAAAATTTCTATAATCAGTAAGTACGCCTACATTGTCTGGCTCCACATGCCGGCCATTGTAAAATTTTATCAGTATCCAAAAACCACAGCAGGCTATTATTGTATCGTTATGCCAAACCGCAATGCAGTTAAACTTATTTGCTTGCATTTCTTGTAACCTGTCTTCAAATAATTGTTTTTGCATGCCAGGGTTTAATTCTTCTATAATGGGAAATAACCCTTGCATTTCTTCATTGGCCAGTAAACCTATTTCAAAAGATTGGTCGTTTTTTGTAAAAGGTACCCTCATATCATTTTCTTTAATTGCATACAAAGTTAATGCAAATGATTTTTCAAAGAATTACGCTCACGCTTCTTATTAATGTTTAGATAACAGTTAGCTAACGTTCACTTCATACCCTATAGGGACTTTTGCAAAACCTCAAGCAATGAAATACCTAATTGGTTGTTTTTTCTTAATGGCTTTTACGATCCCAAGCAATGTAGAAAATGTAAATAATTACCATTCTAAAAATAGGGATAGCACAAATAAAATTTTTATTATTACCATAGATGGCTTTAGGTGGCAAGAGCTTTTTAAAGGTGCAGATACTGCTATTATTCAAAACGAAAATTATGTTACCGATAAGGAAACTATAGAAAGTCTATATGGTGCATCCGAACCTTTAGAAAGAAGAAAAAAATTGATGCCTTTTATGTGGAGTGTAGTTTCTAAGCAGGGGCAGCTTTATGGAAATAGAGCATTTGAAAATAACGTAAATGTGGCGAACCCTTATGCCATTTCTTATGCAGGATACAATGAAATGTTTACTGGCAAAACTGATTTATTTATTGCATCCAATGATAAGATTCAAAACGACAACAAAAACATTTTCGAATTTTTAAACAGTAAACCCAATTTCGAAGGAAAGATTGCCTTATTTTCTTCTTGGGATGTTTTCCCCTACATACTTAACGAAAAGCGAAGCGGAATTGAAGTAAATAGTGGCTATGAAAACATTCAAGTAGCAGAAACAGAAACGCAAAAAAAATTAAATACTGTACAAACTTCCATTATAGAAAACAAAGAGCATACTAGGCAAGATATGCTAACTTTTATTGCTGCAAAAGAGTATTTACAACAATACCATCCTACTATTTTTTATTTGGGTTTGGGCGAAACAGATGAGTATGCACACAAGACTGATTATGCCATGTATTTGCAAAAAGCCAATGAGGCGGATAAAATAATTGCTGATTTATGGCATTGGGCACAAACCCATGACGGCTATAAAGGCAATACAACTTTTATTATTACAACAGATCATGGTCGTGGGCAAAGCACAAATCGTTGGTCTTCACATGGTATTTTTACAAAAGGGTCGTCGCAAACTTGGCTAGCACTTTTGGGAAAAAATATAGAACCTATGGGCGAAATAAAAGTGCAAGGACAAATTTATCAGAAGCAAATAGCCCAAACAATAGCCTATTTGGCTGGGGAGCGCTTTGGTAATCAATCGGTAATAGAAACCGTTGTTGCAAGCCATTAAGGCCAATGTTACAAAAAACATTGTGTGGATAAAAAAATATTTTTTTATAAAAATATTTATCGTAATATTGCAATATACAATTAAACAATGGGCGCATCAAACACGGAGTTATTTACAAAAAGGCAAAATGAAATTGCCAATATAATGAAGGCACTTGCACACCCTGCAAGAGTTGCCATTATAGATTACCTGTTAAAAACTGAAGGCTGTATATGTGGAGATATTGTAAAAGTATTGCCACTGGCACAGCCAACTGTATCGCAGCATTTAAAGGAGTTAAAAAATGCCGAGCTTATAAAAGGAAGCATAGAAGGAAACGCCATTTGTTATTGCATAAACGAAAAAACATTTTTAAAATTTCAGCAATTTTTATCGGAATTTTCTATAAAAATGGAAAAGAAGAAAAGTTGTTGCTAAAAAAATTATTATGAAACTTTCAGAAATTAAAACAATCTTGGAAAATGTAGATGCCGTTAATTTTCAGCTAGAAAATGGTATGTCTGTACCCGAGCATTTTCATGTAACAGAGGTAGGCATGATTACCAAAAATTTTATTGATTGTGGTGGAACAGTACGTACAGAAAAAAAAGTGAATTTTCAATTATGGGACGCCAATGATTTTGAGCATAGACTAAAGCCCCAAAAACTGTTAAACATTATTGGCTTATCGGAAAAAGTATTGGGTATAGAAGATTTGGAAATTGAAGTAGAATACCAAAATGACTCTATATCTAAATACGGATTGGATTTTAATGGCAAAGATTTTGTGCTTACCAGTACACAAACAGCTTGCTTGGCCATGGATATGTGTGGCATACCTGCAGATAAACAAAAAGTAAATTTAGTTGAACTAAAAAAGGAAGCGGCTTGCTGTACACCAGGTGGTGGTTGCTGCTAAATACATTTTGCATATGGAAGAGAAAATTAAAAAACATTGGGATACCGTTTATAAAACGAAACTTCCTAGCCAAGTAAGTTGGACACAGTCTGTTCCTAAAACTTCGTTGGACTTTATACATTCATTTGGTGTAGATAAGGCTGCCAAAATAATAGATATCGGTGGCGGTGATAGTAAGTTAGTGGATTATTTACTTGAAGAAGGGTTTGAGAATATTACGGTACTCGATATTTCGAAAATTGCTTTGGATAAAGCAAAAAAGCGACTAGGAAATAAGGGTAAAAAAGTCCACTGGATAGTTAGCGATGTTACAAAATTTAACCCTGCTACAACCTATGAAGTCTGGCATGATAGAGCAACATTTCATTTTTTAACAACTGCTGGAGAAATTGCGGCCTATATCGGTATTGCAAGAAAAGCGGTATCGGGATATTTAACCATTGGTACTTTTTCGGAAGAGGGTCCTGAAAAATGTAGCGGATTAACGATTGAAAAATACAGTGAAGAAAAACTTTCCGCTGAGTTGAAAAAAGGATTCGATAAAATTCGTTGTATAACAGAAAATCATATTACTCCCTTTGATACTTCACAACATTTTTTATTTTGTAGTTTTAAAAGAGCCATAAGTTAATTATTTATGAAAAAAGTTTTGATCCTTTGCACAGGCAATAGCTGTCGTAGCCAAATAGCAGAAGGTTATTTAAGATATTTTGCCGGCAACAAGGCAGCAATATTTAGCGCAGGCATAGAAACCCATGGCGTAAATTCAAGAGCCATTGCAACCATGAAAGAAGATGGTATTGATATTTCGCACCACACATCTAACAATATAGAAGAATACCGCCAAGTAGATTTTGATTTTGTAATTACCGTTTGCGATCATGCAAAAGAGCGGTGTCCTTTCTTTCCAAGTAATGCAAAAAAGTTACACTATAATTTCCCCGATCCAGCAAAAGCTACAGGTAGCGAGGAAGAAATTGTAGCAGAATTTAGAGCTGTTAGGAACATGATCAAAGATTACTGCAAAAAATTTGTAGAAGTTAATTTATAAGCTCAATCTAAAACGAGCTTTCTGCAAAGTCTTGAGATAAAAATCTCAAGACAACCCACGATAAAATCTCAAGAAAGCCCACGATAAAACCCGATACAACGATTACTACAAAAAATCAATCTTCAGCAATCCGCATTGTTTGCCGTAATAATAATCTCTTGCGCTACTGTATACATAAGCTTCTGCATTGGATACAATGCCTGCTGCAACAGGGTTGTTGTGAATATAATTTATTTTTTGTTCTGTAAAATTTTCGCTCCACATTTCTTTTGGGTGATTATCTTGTTGCCAAAACTGATGTTCAGTGTTTCTTGAGTTGATTTGACCATGCCTTCTAAAAATACCAATCATCCAATCTTTTCTACTTTCTTTTGGGTTGTTCTTTATTGCCTCAATTATTTTTTTTGCTGTAAATTTTTTAAAATCTCTGAGAATATCGCTCGGGTTGTTATTTGTAGCAGATATAGCTAGATGAATATGGTTACTCATTATGCACCAAGCGTGCAGCAACAGTCCTTTTTCGTTTTGGCAATAACGAAGGCTTTATACTACAATCTCACAATACATCTGTCTAGTAAACACATCTACCCAATCCACTACTGCAAATGTTACAAAATGAACACCTTCTTTGTTTCTTATTTTGTATCCACCGTCACTCATGATTTTTATTGTAAAAATAGTAAATATTTTTTATTAGTCCTGAGATAAAATATTGGAATAGCTCGGTCCTGAGATGAAATCTCATGATAAGGGTGAATCTTTTTTGATATATCCTGAGATAGAATCTCAGGATAGCTCGGATGTACGATAATTTTTTTATCTTGCTGCAATAATGAATTTACTCTCTAAGATAATATCATTCATTGCTCGCCTACGATACAAGCGCATACACAATTGGGTAAATCACCCTGCGGCGGCGCAACGCCAAGTTTTGCAATCGCTCATTTCTGATGCACAGTACACGGTTTTTGGAAAAAAATACGAATTCGACAAATTATTTACCATAAAAGAATTTAAGCGAAGAGTTCCCCTACACGAGTATGATGATATGCGACCATATATAGAGCGCATGATGCATGGCGAAGAAAATGTATTATGGAACACACCAGTAAATTGGTTTGCAAAGAGCAGTGGCACTTCAAATGATAAAAGTAAGTTTATACCTGTAAGCGAAGAAAGTCTAAAAGAAAATCATTTTCAAGCTAGCAAAGATGTACTTACTAAATACTATACCAATTTTCCATCGAGTGATTTATTGACTGGAAAAGGGTTGGTTGTGGGAGGGTCCCATCAAATAAGCCAATTGAGCGAAGAAATACATTGTGGGGATTTAAGTGCTGTACTGATGCAAAATTCTCCCTTTTGGGGACAATGGCTTCGTACACCAGAGCTCAGCATAGCCTTACTGGACGAATGGGAAAGTAAAATAGAAAAGCTGGCACAAATAACCGCAGAAGAAAATGTAACGAGCCTTGCTGGAGTGCCTACCTGGACTTTGTTGTTGTTGAAAAGAATATTGGCCATCAAAGGAAAGAAAACCATTAAAGAAGTATGGCCCAATCTCGAATTATATATTAATGGAGGCGTATCATTCATACCTTATCGTAAACAATTTGAAGAAATTATTGGCGGTCCAATAAACTATTTAGAAATATACAATGCCAGTGAGGGCTTCATTGCAGCGCAAGAAAAACCAGACGACGAAGGAATGATGCTTTTTACTGAGCATGGTATTTTTTACGAGTTTTTGCCAGTAGAAGAATACGGAAAGGAGCAGCCACAAACCTATGGACTTACTGATGTACAATTAAATAAAAATTATGCTATAGTAATAAGTACTACAGGTGGTTTGTGGCGTTATATTATGGGCGATACAGTATCGTTTACTTCGCTCAATCCCTATAAAATAAAAATAACAGGAAGGCTAAAACATTATATGAATGCTTTTGGCGAGGAAGTGATTGTGGACAATGCAGATAAAGCCATTGCTGCTGCAGCATTAAAAACAAATAGCATCGTAAAAGATTATACAGCCGCACCTATTCATTTTACAACCAACAGCAATGGTGCACACGAATGGCTAATTGAGTTTGATAAGGCTCCAGAAGATTTATCTTCTTTCACCAAAGAAATGGATGCGGCACTTAAGGCGGTGAACAGTGATTACGAAGCCAAGCGCCATAAAGATATTGCACTGCGTATGCCTGTAGTACATGCCATGCCCCAAGGCACTTTTACCGAATGGCTAAGGCTAAAAGGCAAAGTGGGAGGGCAACACAAAGTGCCTAGATTGAGTAACGAAAGAAAGATTATAGAAGAAATACTTTCCCTTAAATTGATTGTAGCATGAAAAAATTGTTGAAACGTACTTGTTTCATTATAATTATATTATTGCCAATGGTGACTTTTGCCCACTTTATGTTTTTCCCTCAAGAAACCAGGTGTATTTTCATATCATTCTCAAATTTTGAAAGGACTAAAAATTTATATTACAGTAAAACAACAAATAGCGAGCAATTACAAAAATTATTAGCATTACAAAAGGCTGCAGAAACAAAGTTCAAATTATTTTGGGGAGAAAATGCCATATTAGATTACAAAATGATTTACTGCAACAATGAAACTTTGTATAACAAATACGGAAATCTTGGAACGCCTGCTGCTACTCAAAGAAAACTTGGTGCCTATGTTGTATTGAGTAACGATGGATTGGATGAGCATATAGTAGCGCATGAAATATCGCACACTATTTTGTACAATAAAATTGGGTGGTACAAAACAATACATAAAATACCTACATGGTTTGAGGAAGGGTTGGCCATGCAGGTAGATGATAGAGAAAGATATGCTATAGATAGTGTACAAATGAAAATTGGAAAAGGACTCGTATTACCCAATGTAGAAACGATAGCTACTGGCTCACAGTTTTATAGTGGCAGCAGCGAAACAATACGAACCAATTTTATTACTTCAAAGTACGTGGTATATGAGTGGCTAAAAACGCATTCATTGAGTAAATTTATTAAAAAAATGAACAATGGAGATGGCTTTGAGGCTGCATTTAAAGAATCGAATAAATAATTTGTATGCAAACCTAAAAATGTTTTAGGCAACTATCTATTGAACGAGAAACAACAGCAATAAAATATTTTGTTATGGATATTACTACACATATTTGCAAAAACTGTAGCCAAACCTTTTCAGGAAAGTACTGTAATAATTGCGGAGAAAAAGTTTATACTGAAAACGATAAGAAATTAAGTCATTTTTTAGGAGAAGCATTTCATTTCTCTACCCATCTTGATGGAAAATTTTTTAGAACACTTAAAACTATTTTTTCTTCCCCCGGAAAACTTTCATTGGACTATTGTGATGGCATTAGGATAAAATACTTCAAACCACTTTCCCTTTTTTTATTGGTTATAATTCTTTACTTGCTTTTCCCTATGGCAAAAGGGCTTAATATGGTTTTCAATACATATGTTTCTACGCAATATAATTATGCATGGTTTGCAAAACCTATTGTAAAAAAGAAAATGAAAAAGGAGAACATTGGTATCGATGAACTTGCTGCAAAATATGATGCTACATCTCAAAAATTTGCCAAGCCCTTTTTGTTACTCATTTTGCCACTTACCAGCTTATTGCTTTTTTTGCTTTTCAAAAAGAAGAGAAAGTTTTTCTATGATCATTTTGTACTTTCAATAGAATTAAGCGCTACTATTTTTGCAATATTATTTTTGATATATCCGCTTATATATTTTTTATGTAGATCTATCTTTCCAGCATCAGATTTACTTTTTAAGGATGGGGGCATTTTTAGTTATATTGTTTTTGGTTTATTGCTTGTGATGATTGTAATAGCCAGCAAGCAATTCTATAAGCAAAACTGGTTTTGGACAATAGTAAAGTCAATATTGTTTTTTGCACTTTTTGAATTTGTAATTATTGATATTATTTATAATTTCATATTGTTTTTTACAATTAATCTCTTTATATAAGAATTAGTTTTTTAAGTATTAGAAATGTACTTTACGAATATTCTAAATTCAGTTACATTTGTTTTTTAAAAATTAGATATGAAGTTACTAGAAGGAAAAACAGCCATTATAACTGGGGCCGCACGTGGTATTGGCGAAGCAATAGCTATAAAATTTGCAGAAAATGGATGTAATATAGCATTTACCTATGTGAGCGATAGCAGTATTGAAAAAGCCAATGCACTAGAAGCAAAGCTGAAAGGCTATGGTATACGTGCTGTTGGTTATAAAACAAATGCTGGTGATTATGCTGCCGCCGAAATATTTGTGGCAGATGTATTAAAGGAATTTGGACAAATAGATATTTGCGTAAACAATGCTGGTATTTCGAAAGATAATTTATTGCTTCGCATGACACCCGAGCAGTGGGATGATGTAATGACAGTAAACCTAAAAAGTGTTTTTAATATTACCAAGCAAGTAATAAAACCAATGATGAAAGCCCGCAGCGGAAGCATTATCAACATGAGCAGCATTATTGGAGAAACAGGCAATGCTGGCCAAAGTAGTTATGCAGCTAGCAAGGCAGGCATTATTGGATTTACAAAAAGTATTGCAAAAGAAATTGGCAGTAGAAATATTAGATGTAACGCTATTGCACCAGGTTTTGTAGAAACCGATATGACAAGTTATTTAAAAGAGGGCGATGCATCCGATAAATACAAGGCATCTATTCCCTTAGGTAGGTTTGCAAGCGGCGAAGATATAGCCAACGTTGCTTTATTCTTGGCAAGCGATATGGGTAGTTATGTAACAGGGCAAACAATAAGCGCATGTGGAGGGTTAAATATTTAAAGCACCGTTGATAGAAATAGAACCATATAAACCTGCATACAAAGAATTCATAAAAACACTTAATTATGAATGGCTAGAAAAATATTTTTTTGTAGAGCCGAATGATGTTATTCAATTATCGAACCCCGAAACCGAAATCTTAGACAAAGGAGGATATATATATTTTGCTTTGTATAATAAGGAAGTGGTGGGCACAGTTTCTCTTATAAAAGTGAGTGATGAGGAGTATGAGCTTGGAAAAATGGCTGTTACAGAAAAATACAAAGGCCTGGGTATAGGAAAAATATTATTGGAATATAGTATAGAAGAAGCTACCAAACTTGCTGCAAAAAAGATTTCATTGTATTCCAATACTAAATTAATAACCGCTATAAAACTATATGAAAATTATGGCTTCGTAGAGGTACCACTTTCTCCTGAAATTCATTACGAAAGGGCAAATATGAAAATGGAGAAGAATGTACCAATAATTGAATAAGTAAAATTTGTTTAAAGGAGGTATTTTTTTAACAGAGACTTCAATAAAGGATAAACTGCCTTAAATAGTAAGGTTGATTGCTACACAGTAACAAATTAGTATAGCTCATACCAACTAAATCTGTTTTGAACAATGTTTGACTTTTCTTTTTGAATGTACTTTAACAGCGCTTTGGAAATGGGTGTGTGTTTCTTTCCCTTTAACCATATTAAACTCCAAGTTGTTTTAATGGGCAAACCTTTTAATGGGATAATTTGTAATTCGTTGTTATGTAACTCGTTTTTAATACCAATTAGTGGCATAATTGAATAACCAAGCCCCGCCAATAAAGCATTTTTAACGGCTTCATTAGAGGTGAGTTCCATTTTTTTTAATACAGGGATACTATTGCGTTCAAAAAAATTCTCCATAGTTTGCCTTGTGCCCGAACCCTTTTCTCTAAAAATTAAAGGTAGGGTTTTGAATATATCCTTTGTCATTTCCTTTTTATTGAACTTAACATCACTGTTGCCAACTAAGAATAATTTATTTTGTAGTAAATCTAATTTTTCAATGTTAAGGTTGGTTGGTAAAACAGAAACAAGCGCAAAATCAACCTCATTCCGCTCTAAGCTTTCAATCACTTTATTCTTATTGGTCACATCCATCAATAACTCAATAGCGGTATGTTCTTTCATAAAATCTGCCAGAAAGAATGGCATTACATATTTCCCTGTAGATACTACTGATATTTTTAGTTTGCCCGTTAATTGCCCTTTATATGCCATTGTCTTATAGTTAATGGCATAAACTTGGTTTATAATATTTTCCGCCGCCTCTGCAATTTCAAGTCCAAAATCTGTAATATAAATCTTTCGCCCTACCACTTCAGTTAGCGGTAATTCAAAATACTCCTGAAAATTTTTGAGTTGGATAGAAACTGCCGGCTGGGTTAAGTGAAGTTCTTCAGAAGCTTTTGTAACACTTTTAGTTTGTACAATTTTTAAAAATATCTTCAACTGATTTAAGGTGTAATTCATAAATTATTTTTATGTTAAGTATTATAAAGATAAATAAAAACAAATGAATTAGAAGTTTCACTTTTGCACAGTTAAATTTAAAATATAGCACATGACAAATATTACAATAGCAAAAGGGGACGGAATTGGACCCGAAATAATGGATGCGACCTTAAAAATAATTTTAGCAGCAGGCGCCCAACTAACAATTGATGAAGTAGAAATAGGTGAAAAAGTATATTTATCTGGTAACATTTCAGGCATCGCAGCATCATCGTGGGAAACAATCAGAAAGAATAAAATTTTCTTAAAAGCGCCCATAACTACGCCACAGGGTGGTGGATATAAAAGTTTGAACGTTACAACCCGGAAATTTCTTGGGCTTTATGCAAATGTAAGGCCATGTATGAGCCTGCACCCTTTTGTAAGTACAAAACATCCGATTATGGATATGGTAATTGTAAGAGAAAATGAAGAAGATTTGTACGCAGGTATAGAACACCAACAAACAGATGAAGTAGTGCAATGTCTCAAATTGATTAGCAGACCTGGTTGTGAAAAAATTATCCGGTATGCTTTTGAATATGCCAAGCAGCAAAATAGAAAAAAAGTGACCTGCTTTACCAAAGACAATATTATGAAACAAACAGATGGATTGTTTCATCAAGTGTTTAACGAAATAGCTAAGGAATATAGTGACATTGAAAACGAGCATTGGATTGTTGATATTGGAGCCGCCAAAGTTGCAGATTCGCCCGAAGTGTTTGATGTAATTGTTATGCCCAATTTATATGGCGATATCATATCGGATATTGCAGCGCAAATTACGGGTTCTGTTGGCTTAGCTGGCTCATCAAATATTGGTGAAGAATGTGCCATGTTTGAAGCGATACATGGAACGGCACCAGATATTGGTGGTAAAAATATAGCCAACCCTTCCGGATTATTACAAGGTGCAGTAATGATGCTAAACCATATCGGCCAAACAGCGGTTGCCGAAAAGGTTCAAAATGCATGGCTCAAAACAATTGAAGACGGCATACATACGCAAGATATTTTTAAAGAGGGCGTTAGTAAACAAAAAGTAGGAACAAAAGAATTTGCCCAAGCGGTAATTGCAAATTTGGGCAACAAGCCACATTTGCTTAAACCAGTAATCTACTCCAATAGCGCAGCTTTGAGTCTTCCAAAATACAAACGAAAAATTGCAGCCAAAAAAGAATTGGTAGGGGTAGATGTGTTTGTACATTGGGATGGTACAAATCCAAACGAATTGGCCGATAAAATGGGTAATATAGAAATGGAAGGAGTCAAACTATCCATGATTACAAACAGAGGTATTAAAGTATGGCCAGAAGGGTTTAAAGAAACATTTTGTACCGATCATTGGAGATGCCGTTTTAAGCCTCAAGAAGGCATTGAAATAACAAATAAAACTATTATTGAGTTGTTGAATAATGCACTAGGGAAAGATATTGATACTATAAAAACAGAGAACCTTTATTCATTTGATGGTAAAGCGGGGTTTTCTTTGGGGCAAGGGCAATAAAATATAAACCAGTTAAGCAAATTAAAAATCATCCAAATTTAATGTACAAAGAATGAAAAATAACGAAGTGTTAAGCCTTATTGATGGAAAATTTTCAGCAACAGATGCTAGGGAATTACTGATGAATTTATTTTCAAGTAAAATACAATTTCATCAAATGAAAAATTTTAGCTCCCAAGAGCGGTTTGGGAAAGATGATAAATTGGCTGCAAAAAAAATACCGATTCTAAAAGAAAACGTTGAAATATTATCCGAAATTTTAAAAAAGGCAGAAAAACAAAAAGGAAAACTGATAATAAAAGCAATGGTGGAAATTAGTTTTTCTACACCTAAAAAGTAATATGTTCAGTGGAAGAAAATTACTGATAGCAACAAAACATGAAAAAGAAAAAATAATAGCACCCATTGTAGAAAAAGCATTGGGTGTGAGTTGTTCTATTGCCCACAATTTTGATACAGATGTGTTTGGAACTTTTTCTGGAGAAATTGAAAGAAAGGATGACCCCATTACAACGGCAAGAAAAAAATGCATGCAAGGCATGCTTCTGACAAATGTAGATATGGCTATCGCAAGCGAAGGTTCATTTGGACCGCACCCAACCATTTTCTTTTCGCATGCCAACGATGAATTATTACTTTTTATTGATAAAAAAAATGATATAGAAATTTATGCAAGAGAAATAACGACTGAAACAAACTTTAACGGGGCTTTCATTAAAACCATCAACGAGTTAAAAGATTTTGCAGAAGTTGTACAATTCCCTTCTCATGGTTTAATTATTAGAAAAGCAAAAGATGATGTTGCATTTATTGAAAAGGGTATTTCAGATTGGGAAAAACTGTTGGAAACTTATCATAAATTTGTAAAGCTGTATGGGTGTGTTTATGTGGAGACAGATATGCGGGCCATGTATAACCCTACCAGAATGAAAGTGATAGGCAGGGCTACTCAAAAATTAGTTGAAAAAATAAATTCACTTTGCCCAACCTGTAACCAACCCGGCTTTAGCATTACCAATGCAAGACCAGGCTTGGTTTGTGGGTTATGCCATCAGCCTACTCGATCTACAATAAGTTACGTTTACACCTGTGCAAAATGTTCTTTTGAAAAAGAAGAAAAATATCCGCACAATAAACAAGTAGAAGACCCAATGTATTGTGATTACTGTAATCCTTAAAAAGATATTTTGATAACGACCAATTTGAATATTGCGAAAATAGCTTTAATGAACGAAGAGATAATTGCTATGCCTACAGAAACTGTATATGGCTTAGCAGGAAATGCGTATAGTGAAGCAGCAGTAAAAAAAATATTCTCCTTAAAGAAAAGACCTTTGTATAATCCGCTAATCGTTCATATAAAATCTGTGGATTTTTTAGATAATGTAGCAATGGATATTCCAGCAAAAGCTATAAAACTTGCTAAGGTATTTTGGCCAGGGCCATTAACGTTGGTTTTAAAAAAGCAATCTCATATATCTAGCTTAGTTACTGCAGGAAAAGATACTGTTGCAATTAGAGTGCCTAATCACCCTGTTGCTTTAGATCTTTTGGATAAGCTTGCCTTTCCATTAGCAGCACCAAGTGCCAATCCTTTTGGAAGCATAAGTCCAACGACTGCTGCCCATGTTTCTAATTATTTTAATGACGATCTTTCTGTTATTTTGGATGGCGGAACCTGCGAAAATGGCGTAGAGTCTACTATTATTGGGTTTAAAGATGAAGACCCGATTTTATATAGGTATGGTTCAGTTTCAGTTGAGGAAATAGAGGCGGTGGTTGGTACATTAAAATACATCACCCATAATGATGCTAACCCCGATGCCCCAGGTATGCTTTCCCGACACTATGCACCAGCTACAACTACTTACCTAACGGATGATGTAAATAGTTTAATAAAGTCATTTCCTGGTAAGAGAATCGGGTTACTCGTTTTTAAAGAGGAGATTATAAATACAAATATAATCCATCAAGAAATACTGTCTACAACGGGAAATATGAAAGAAGCCACCAAAAATTTTTATGCAGCTTTGTTTAGATTAGACAAATGTAATTTGGA